>NZ_JAYGID010000051.1:0-1336 GCF_034931685.1 Synechococcus sp. CCY9202 | reverse complement strand
TAAGAGAATCACTTTCAAGTCATTGCGAATCCTACGTTATCTGACATTTCAGTGATCCATTCATTCCGCCTTAAAGAAGATAACTTTCCAGTTTATCGGTAGCAACTTCTGAAGAAATCTTCATCACGGAATCCATGTGGCAACCGCTGATTCTTCATTTCACTAATAGCCAAAAACAACCATCTAAACTAGAGAAGAAGACCGATGAGAACCAAAGACAGAAACAAGCAGTGCCGTAGCCGAATTGCTCAACGACTCTTAGAGATCTACAGAAGTCCTAGCTACCGAACGACCGTCAGCGGTAGAAGAGTTCAATGGGACGAGCCAGGCGAAGATGATAGCCAAGAAATCAGAAGGCACAATGAATACCTTGCACAACAGAGACAGCGAAAAACTCGTGCTCAGGATCGTCTAAAAAGAAAAGGAATTGTCCCTTCCAAGAATGGGCAACCGATGTTTGAAGATGGTGTCTTCCAGTATGAGCCTTTCCTGAGTCCCCCAACTGCTTCTGAAATGCCGTCTGATTCCAGGCCACTAATTAACTTCCGAGATTGGTTAAGAAAGGCCGAGGCTATTCGTAATCGCCTAAACCGAGAGCAAGGCTTATGAAGCCATACTTGATGACCCTGCTGTAGCGACACGCTGCACAGCCACAGTAAGCCCCTTGGTTGATAAAGTGGTCGGGACGCAAGAGAATCAATTTTTTAGATCACTGTTGTGGCTCACGTTATTGCCGAGAATCCATAAGAAGTTTGATCGCGCAGCCGGTGATCTAGTGAGTCTCTCGGGCGAGATGTGTCAGTCAGCAAGGATGTAATCTCGCTGATCCCCTCGCAGCGGTAGGGATACCCACCTTGCGCCAGTGCAGGAGATGCCCCCAGCACGCCTGCCAACACCAGCAATCCCGAAAGTACCCTCATCGCCTGGGGACGCACATACCCTGAGTATAGTTGAAACCCGAAGCACAACCACGCTTAGAAGGCGGTTGATAGGCATTACTCGCACCACTTCTGGGGACGCAGACCCCCTGGGAGAGATTGAATCCTGAAGCACACCCACGGCCTTGAGGTGGGGTATAGACATTCATAGATCCAGCACGGGGCACACAGACCCCTTGGGACAACTGGTATCCACTCGCGCAACCACGACCCTGCGGTGGTTGGTACTGGGCAAGGGCAGGCGCGCTGCCAAGAAGAGAAAGTCCCAGGGGCACGAGGAGGGGTCTGATTCTCATAGCTCATTGATGATCATTCTTCAGTCTGGCAACGGGATTGCTCTGGCGCCACACCCTCCCTGTCCCTTCCCCAATCCTTCTTCGCCCGCCCCGCCGAGCAGG
>NZ_JAYGID010000050.1:0-1489 GCF_034931685.1 Synechococcus sp. CCY9202 | reverse complement strand
CGGGGCCCGAATGCCCTGATCAGAGGGTGAACAGGGTGGAATGACGGGCTGTCATTCCGGAGGTGCAGATGCGCCTCTTGCAGCCACGATGAATCGAGACGATTGACTTGTCAAGTCTTTCGTCTGAACGCGGATGTGTTGTGAGCTGGAGTGGTCTGTGCAGCCTGGGGGTTGCAGCAGCCGGCCCCCGGGCGGTGGTCCAGGCCGCTGCGCCCTGTGGGGGCGCTGCAGCCTCGATCACCTGGGGCCTGCGTGCTGCCCTTCTCAGGCGCTGAGGGCCTGCAGGGCGGGGCCGCCATCCAGCTCCGGGATGGCGGCCATGCTCTCAGCGGAGAACATGCGGCGGCCCTCCAGCTGCCAGTGCTCGTGCTGCTCCAGCAGCACCGCCCCCACCAGGCGGATGATCGCGGCGTCATTGGGGAAAATGCCCACTACGCGGGTGCGGCGCTTGATCTCCTCGTTGACCCGCTCGAGCAGGTTGGTGCTCCAGATCTTGCGCCAGTGGTCCTTGGGGAAGTGGCGGAAGGCCAGCACGTCCTCCCTGGCCTCGTGCATCAGTGCGGCGGCCTTGGGGAAGCGATCGGCCAGCGAGGTGGCCAGATCGTCCCAGCGGGACTCGATCTCCGCAGCGGTTTCCTGGGCGAACACGCTGCGCAGGGCGGCGGTGACCATGCCCTGGTGGGCCTTGGGGACGCACTGCAGCAGGTTGCGGGCAAAGTGAACACGGCAGCGCTGCCAGACGCTTCCCTGCAGCTGCCTGCGGATCGCCTTGGTCAGACCGCTGTGGGCGTCAGAGATCACCAGCTTGACGCCACCCAGGCCCCGCTCCTTGAGGTGGGAGATGAACTCGGCCCAGAAGGCCTCGCTCTCGCTGTTGCCCACCTTGAGTCCCAACAGCTCGCGGCGGCCATCGGCATTGACGCCCATCGCCACCACCGCGGCACGAGAGGTGACCTGCTGGGCCTTGCCCTGGCGGCCATTGAGATACGTGGCATCCAGGTACACATAGGCGTAGCCGCTGCCCTCCAGTGGCCGATTCAGAAACGCCTGCACCTGGGCATCGATCTCCTGGCAGATGCGACTCACCTGCGACTTGGAGATGCCGCTCTGGGAGCCCAGCGCCCCCACCAGAGCATCGACCTTGCGGGTGGAGACCCCACCGATGTAAGCCTCCATGATCACCGCATACAGGGCCTGATCGATCCGGCGGCGGGGCTCAAGGATCGTGGGGATGAAGCTGCCTTCCCGCAATTTGGGGATCTGCAGCGCGAGATCCCCCACCTGGGTGGTGAGGGTGCGGGAGCGGTAGCCGTTGCGATACCCCAGGCGCTCGTCGGTGCGCTCATGGCGGTCAGCACCGAGGAAGGCGGCAACCTCCAGCTCGATCAGCTGCTGCAGGCCGTGGCGTGCCAGCTCGGGGATCAGTTCCCCGGCGCTGCTGCCATCGAGTAGCGAGGCCAGGTCGGGTGCGGCAGAGTAGGTCTTGGGC
>NZ_JAYGID010000049.1:0-2465 GCF_034931685.1 Synechococcus sp. CCY9202 | reverse complement strand
CTTTATTTTCAGGCCATGATCCTGTCACTCTAGGTCGATCGGTACCTCAACTGTGGAAGCGGAATGGCAACATGTCCGTCCAAGCAGGTTCAGTTCCTAAACTTTGTCTAGGTCACACCCCAACGATCAGCTCTGGGGGAATCGCTCGCCGGCCTGATCAAGGAGCTGGCCGAGTTCCCGCTCCAGAGCGGCCAGATCCAGCCGCCACTGGGGCCAGAGGCCGGCATCGATCTGGCGCAGAAGCCAGAGCCGGTCGGCCTGCAGCTGGCTGATCAGGTCGGCGGTGCTCATCCCAGGGGTACTCGGATCGGCAATACCTGGATCGCCAACCGCCGCTGCGGTTCCCGCAGCGGCGTCGGCGCTGACATCAGCGGCGCTGGCGGCAGCGGCGTTCGGAGCGGTCACGGCTGAGCGGGATGGAGTCCATCGCCATCCTGCTACCCCCTGCAGGAGGATGGCGACATGCAAGCGCTCACATCCCCCGGCAGCCTGGTGACGATCGCCGGCGCCGCCCTCACGGTGATCGGCTCGATCGCCTACGCCACGGACAGCCCCAACCTCAGCCTGGCCGGGGTGTTTTACGGGGTGCCCGTCCTACTGGGTGGGCTGGCCCTGAAGTCGTCGGAGCTGCCCCCTGCCCAGCGCCTGACCCCAGCCAGTCAGTACAAGGCACTGCGCCAGCAGGAGGCCAACGAGCCGCTGCGCAAGTTGCTGGGCGACGTGACCCGCTGGCGCTACGGCCAGAAAGCACACCTGGAAAGTTCCCTCGAAGCCCTCAAGCTCTGGGACGACGATGCCCCTCCCCAGCTGCTCAGCATCGCCGAGCTCGAGCAGAACGGCGGCTACGGCCTGCGGCTGCGCTTCAGCACCGGTGCCGTGCCCTATGACCAGTGGGAAGCACGCCAGGACCGGCTGGGCCGCTTCTTCGGGCCGGGCCTGCAGGCAGAGCTGAGCCGGCTGGGCGGTGATCAGATCCAGCTCAGCCTCCTGCCGGCCGCTGCCACCCCAGAAACCACCCCCAACGTCTGACGTCCAGTCCTGACCGGGCCGCTGGCCACGCCACGACCAAGGGGTACATGACTCGAGGCCCGAGGTCCAACGCCCAACGCCAACCGAAGCCGCGTCGACGGACCGCGTCCCCCCACTCTCTCCCCACCCTTTCCTCCAGACCGTTGAGCACCGAACCCTCGATCAGCCATCAGGACACCCTGCGGGTGTCGGTTCTCAGTGAGGCGCTGCCTTACATCCAGCGCTTCGCCGGACGGCGCATCGTGGTCAAGTACGGCGGCGCCGCCATGGTGCAGGAGGAGCTGCGCGATGCCGTGTTCCGCGATCTGGCCCTGCTGGCCTCCGTCGGCGTTCAGCCGGTGGTGGTGCACGGCGGCGGCCCGGAGATCAACCAGTGGCTCGGGCGCCTGGCGATCGAGCCCCAGTTCCGCGATGGCCTCAGGGTTACCGACGCCGCCACCATGGACGTGGTGGAGATGGTGCTCGTTGGACGGGTCAACAAGCAGATCGTGAATGGCCTCAACCAGGTGGGGGTGCGGGCGGTGGGCCTCTCCGGCAGCGATGGATCCCTGGTGCGGGCCCGTCCCTACGGCGACGGTGATCACGGCCTGGTGGGTGATGTGGCTGCTGTCCATCCCGCCGTGCTCCGGCCGCTGCTCGACAACGGCTATGTACCGGTGATCTCCAGCGTGGCCCCCGATTCCGCTGGCCGGGCCCACAACATCAATGCCGACACCGTGGCCGGGGAGCTGGCCGCCTCACTCCAGGCTGAAAAACTGATTCTGCTCACCGACACGCCGGGCATTCTGCGGGACCGGCACGACCCGGCCTCGCTGCTGCGCCAGCTCACCCTCTCCGAGGCGCGGGCCCTGATCGCCGAGGGAATCGTCGAGGGGGGCATGACCCCCAAGACCGAGTGCTGCATCCGCGCCCTGGCCCAGGGGGTCGCCGCCGCCCACATCGTCGATGGCCGTGTCCCCCACGCCCTGCTGCTGGAGGTGTTCACCAACTCCGGCATCGGCACCATGGTGGTGGGCAGCTCCCGCACCCTGCAGAACGACTGACGACACCGCCATGGAGGGCTTGAGCGGAGCGGGACTGGCGGACGACCCTCTGGCGGCGGCCCGCCGCGGCCTGGAGCGGGGCGACTATGGCCAGGTGCTGCGCCTGCTGGAGCCGCTCGCGGCCCTGCATTCACCGCGCACCGCCCTGGGCGGAGAGGTGCGGCTGCTGATGACCACGGCTCTGATGGGTCAGGGGCAGAGCGAACGGGCCCAGGCCTGCTGCCGTGAGCTGCTGCGCTGCAACGACCCCCTGCTGCGGACCCAGGCGCGGGATCTGCTGCTGGTCCTGGAGGCCCCAGCGCTCAGCCGCCCCCGCGATTGGTCCCTCACCCTTCCCGAGCTTGGAGATGCGCCCTCTCTGGAGGGCAGCCGGGCTGCCGCGCTGCGGCGGCG
>NZ_JAYGID010000048.1:0-3131 GCF_034931685.1 Synechococcus sp. CCY9202 | reverse complement strand
AGATTCCGTTCAAGATGACCGAGCTGCTGCTTGATCGCTTTTCGAATCTTGCTGATGCGAGGGCGCTTCTTCTTTGCTACTGCCAGAAACTGCTGACGGGCTTTCTTCCGGTGCGTGCGTGGTTTCATGCCAAACCCTTCTCTGATCGGCGGATGCATCGCGTCAATCAGTTTTTCGGTGACTTCTCTGGCTTCGTTGAGAAGGGATAAATCAATCGGATAGCGGATGTCAACCGGTGCGCAGGTGGCGTCAATCAAGAGTGTGCCTTGGTTGGCCGATGGCGTAGACGTGTGATCATTGCTCCCATGTCCCGTGGAAGAACCGCCATCCTTGTCTGCACCTTGATCATCGTCGGTACCTGCGGCCTGGATCACATTTAGCCCATGGCGCACGATCCGTTCGTTGCAGTCGTTGATCACTGACTCCGGCAGGCGCTTCCGGAAATAGACCATCATCGACGGATCAAACGGTGCTGAGAACTGGAATGCTTCTAGTCCAATGAAGAATTGTCGAGTCGCCCGCGGGAACTGCCCCCGCAGGCGCTCACAGAACCGGACGTGACACTCTCGCGTCATCCGGCTCTTGTCATCCAACCGTTGCGTGGCCAAGAATTTGCCAATGGACAAATAACTGTGGTTTCTGCTGAGCAATGTTGTTCAGCAGCCGCAGGCTTCGTCCACGGTGGCCGCGCAGAGGTTTGTGCTTCTGACGCAACCAAGATCCAAGCCGCTCGTCAAAGTAACGAAACAGCTTATGGGCACCACGAAAAATCGGCCTTGTCGCGACCATTGGCCAATGCCGACGCCGGCCAGTACATGAGTCTCAATCGCTGCTTCCAAGGTAAATCGGTATTTTTCGTGGTGCCCTTATTCCACATCTCCGTTGGATAAAAGCGACCATAATACTGCCACCAGCCTCGTAGAACCGGATTGAGCATTCTGGCAACATCGTCTAACGACAGATGGGAGTGATGGCGCAACCTCCACCCTCGAATGCGCTCCCTCATCTTTTTCAAGGACAAGGGGCTTGCCGCTGGCGCAAAATTGGTGAACAACTTACCCCAGCGATTCTTTGCACAGCGGGGGCGGAACGCAAAGCCTAGGAATTCAAACTGAATCTCCTCGAACGTACCACGTCTATTGGAATCCCTGCAGTAGACTACATGAGTCTTCTCAGGATGTAGCGTGAGATTGCAGGCCGAGAATCGGGCCTGTAGGCTTTCCTTCAAAGCCTGCGCCTCTCGCTGACTAGAGCAGTGGCAGATCACATCATCTGCATAACGCTCGAACTGGATATCAGGATGTTTCCTGTGCATCCAGGCATCAAATACATAATGCAGAAATAAATTGGCAAGAAGTGGGCTGATCACACCGCCTTGGGGCGTCCCGCAGGTTCTCGCCTGCAGTTCTCCATTGGGCAGTCGAACAGGTGCTTCGAGCCAACGCCGCAGATAAAGCATCACCCAACGCTCCTTGATGTGTAACTGGAGGGCCTTCAGCAAGAGATCATGATCGATTGAGTCGAAAAATCCCTTGTATCCGTTCAGGGGCCGTTACGCAGCAGCGCAGCATTCCACCCCTGATCGTTGATCAACGAGCAACCACAGACACCACGATCGATGACGGCCGGCTCAGGGATTCGGCAACAGCGATGGCATCTCACCGCCGCGATGATGGGCGATCAAGGCCTGCTCCAGGAACTGCCAGATATCACGGCCCTGTTGCCGCAGGCTGGTGGTGACCGTGAGCAACCTGCTGCGGCAGATTGCACCCTGGCGGGATTGGACGCCATGGCTGATCTTGCGCTGAATCACCGAATGGCGCAGGGCACGCTCGGCTGCGTTGTTGGTGGGCTCGATCCCTTCAATCTCCAGGAAGGTCCAGAGGCCATCGCTCACTTGCAGCAACTGATGGCAGGTACGCACCGTCTTGGCCCACGGCGTTCGCTCGCCGCGCTGGCAGCCCAGCTCCACAACCCGCTGCAGCGTGCCCACAAACGCCTGGCGGATCGGCCGACAGCCCTGCTGCAACGTGGACCAGTCGATCGTTCCGTCTTTGTAGCGGTGCCACTGGGCAAACAGCTGCTGCTGCAGGCCCAGCAGCTCCGCTCCAATCTCACCGCTGGCGCCCTGACGGTCAGCGATGGCGGTGAGATCGCGGATCACGTGCGCCCAGCACAGCTGGCGCTGCTCCAGCGGGAGATGGTTGTAGGCGGAGAAGCGATCGCTCACCACAATTCCGCCAAAGGCATTCCCGAGCAGGTCGATCGCGGCGGCAGCCGAGCGGCTCAGGCTCTGCAAGAACACTGTCACCCCCATGGCGGTCACCATGACCCACTCCCAGCCGCGCCGGCCATCGGGGTTGCCCCCATCGGCATTACCGGTGGGGGCACCGGTTTCATCGACATAGACCACCGACTGCTGACGGGCAAACGCAAGGGCCTCCTGCATGGGCTGCTCCAGTGCTGCACTCAAGCGCTGGCGGATAGTGGCCATCGCTCCCCGGCTGATCTGTACCCCCAGCAGCTGATCCAGCAGCGCCTGGGTCTTGCTGAAACTCAACGGGAAGGCACTACCCAGCAGACCCACCAGAGCACTGAGCCGGGGACCGTAATGGCTTACTTCCACCTCCGCCGGTAACGAGGCACAGGTGCTGGTGGTACAGCAGGGGCAGACCAGGCGGTGCAGCCGGTGCTCGATCACCAGAGGCGTGATCGGTGGAATCTCGATCACCTGGTGCCTCAAGGGCTCGGGATCCTGACCCTGTAGCAACGTGCCGCAGCGGCGGCAGGCCTGGGGGTGGTGCTCGACCACCTCATCCACCCGCTCGATCGGCAGCAGCTCCGGCCCAGATCCGGGATGGCCCGGCTGGCCGCCGCGCTTGCGGCCACTGCCCTTGCGTCGTTCGGGCGGCTTAAACCCCTGGCCATCACTGGAGGGAGGCTTGGAAGAATTGCGGGAGCTGCGGCCGATCCGCTCGCGCAGATGGGCCAGTTCGGTCGCCAGGGCGGGCCGCGTCCCTTTGCGTGGTGTAAAACCCGGGGCCCGAATGCCCTGATCAGAGGGTGAACAGGGTGGAATGACGGGCTGTCATTCCGGAGGTGCAGATGCGCCTCTTGCAGCCACGATGAAT
>NZ_JAYGID010000047.1:0-6517 GCF_034931685.1 Synechococcus sp. CCY9202 | reverse complement strand
GCGGCCCTGGCCCTGCTCCACCGCGATGACCCGCAGCAGCCGCCACCGCAGCTGGTGCTGCTGGATCGGGCGGCAGGGGCCGAAGCGATTCGCCAGGCCTGCGGTGAGCCGCCGCCGCGGATCCTGCGGATCCTGCTGATCGTGAGGGCTGGCCAGAGCCTGGCCCTGGAGGCCTCCGGCCTGCCCGCAGGCGTGGATGGCGTGCTCGACCAGCCGATCACCGCCACGGCACTGGCGGCGGCCCTGTCCGGCTTCGAGGACCCCCTCGGGGCCGAGAAGGGCACGACGGAATCTGCGGCCGACCCTGGCAGAGCCGGCGCAACAGCAGACGAGACTGCAGCCGCCCAGAAGCCCCTGGAGGGCCTGCATCTGCTGGTGGTGGATGACAACCGGCTCAACCGCCACCTGGCCGAGCGGATCTTCAGCAACGAGGGGGCCAGCATCAGCCAGGCGGAGGGGGGCCAGCAGGCCCTCGACTGGCTGGCGGCCCACCCCGGCAGCGCCGATCTGGTGCTGATGGATCTGCAGATGCCAGGCCTGGATGGCTGCGCTGCCACCCGGCAGATCCGGGCTCAGGAGAGCCTGGCCCACCTGCCGGTGGTGGCCCTCAGCGCCGGGGCCACCACCGGGCAGCGGCAGGCTGCCCTGGAGGCGGGCATGGACGCCTTTCTGACCAAGCCGTTCGACGTGGCCGAGGCCATCGCCCTGATCCGCCGGCTCTGCGGCCGGCGCAGACAGCGCTAAGGCAGCGGTTCCGGGGTGGGCGCCCAGCGCCGGATCGCTTCCACCAGGGCCTCGCGCTGCACCGGCTTGGTGAGGAAGTCGCTCATGCCGGCGGCCAGGCACTCCTGCTGATCGGAGGCGGCGGCATTGGCCGTCACCGCGATGATCGGAATCGGAGCCCGGCCCAGCCGGGCCTCCCGCTCCCGGATCTCACGGGCCGCCGTGAGGCCGTCCATCTCGGGCATCTGGCAGTCCATCAGGATCAGATCCCAGCGGCCCTCCTCCCAGCCCTCGAGGGCCTCGCGGCCCGTGCGGGCCCGCCCCACGGCCGAGGCGGCCCCCGCGAGCATGCGCTCGAGGATGCGCTGGTTGAGCAGGTTGTCTTCGGCGATCAGCACCCGCACCGCCGCCGCCAGCGGGGCGGCCGGTGCGGCCACCACCTCGGGGGGCGCCTCCACCGCCGGCAGGGGCAGCTCCACCCGCAGGGTGGTGCCGCGGTCGGGGATGCTCTCCAGGGCGATCGTGCCCCCCATCAGGTCCACCAGCCGCCGGCAGACGGCCAGCCCCAGGCCCGTACCGCCATAGCGGCGCACGGTGGAGGAATCCGCCTGCCGGAAGGGCTCGAACAGATCGGCCTGGCTCTCGAGCGGGATGCCGATGCCGGTATCGATCACCTCGAGGCGGTAGGTGCGGCCATCGCCGTGCTGCCGCACCCGGATCGAGCCGCCCGCCGGGGTGAACTTCACCGCATTGCCGAGCAGGTTGGAGAGCACCTGCCGCAGCCGGGCCGGATCCCCCAGCAGCCAGGCGGGCAGGCTCTCGCCGCTCTCGAGCTCCAGGCTCACCCCCTCGGCCAGGCTGGGGCGGAAGAGCTCGACCACCTGGCTGAGCAGGCTGCGGGGCTGGAACGGAACCGGTTCGAGCTCCAGCCGGCCGGCCTCGATGCGGGAGAAATCCAGCAGGTCGTTGAGCAGCACCAGCAGGCCGTCGCCGCTGGAGCGGATCGCCCCCACCAGTTCGTCCTGCTCGGCCGTGAGCGGCGAGGCGGAGAGCAGCTGGGCGGCGCCGAGCACCCCGTTGAGGGGCGTGCGGATCTCATGGCTCATGTTGGCCAGGAATTCCGATTTGGCCAAGGAGCCCGCCTCGGCCCGCTCCTTGGCCTCGATCAGATCAAGCGCCTGCCGATCGCGCTCCACCTCCACCCTTCGTTTCTGCTGCTCGATCGCGCCGAGCAGCATCGCCGTGAGCGACTCCACCGCCAGGAAGACCTGCAGGGAGAGCATGCGGTCGTTGAGGGCGGCGAAGCCGGCGAAGGGTCCAAGGCCGCGCAGGGTGGGCACGGTGGCCGTCAGGGCCACCAGCACCACCTGCAACGCCACCACCCGGGCGGAGCAGCGCAGGGCACCCCAGAGCAGGGGCACGAAACAGAGATAGGTGCCGCTCAGCTGGCGTGCTGCGGAGTCGGACACCCCGCCGAAGATGGCAAGGGCCACCAGAACGGTGCAGGCCAGCACCATCGCCTTCTCCCAGCGACCGGCTCGGAAGCGGGTCCCCTGCAGGCGCGGATCGGGCCGGGCGAGGATCAGCGGCGCCACCAGGATCCCCCCCACCCAGTCCCCGCGGGCCCAGGTGGTGGCCACGTCCTGCCAGAACCCAGCAGGGACCGCCCCGAACAGCACCAGGGCCGTGGCTCCCGCGGTTGCCGCCACGGCCGCCTGGATCCCGGCCGCAGCCGCCAGGGCCAGGTAGTCGAGCGGGCGATCGATGCGGGTGCCGATGCCGCAGCGGCGCAGGAAGAGCAGGGCGAGCAGCAACCCCGCGGTGGCACCCGCCGCCGGCAGAGAGGCGATGGTGAGGGGCACCACACGGCCGTACACGGTGTTGCCCAGCAGCCAGGCCTTGATCTGGGGTCCGGCGGAGAACACCAGGAGCTGGGCCGCAAACACCCCGGCAGCCACGACCAGGCGCTTCCCCCTGCAGCGCAGGCCGAGGCCCAGGGCGAGCCCGGCCGGCAACCAGAGCGGCGAAACGGTGGATCCCACGAACACCAGGCTCTGGCTGAACAGGCCAGTGGCCCCGTAGGCCAGGAACACACACAGCGCCAGGACAAAGGCAGCTGGATTCATGGGGCCTCCTCCTGGGCAGGCGCGGCGCACACCACCCGGTTCCGCCCGGCCTGCTTGGCGCTGTAGAGCGCGGCATCGGCCCGGGCGAGAAACTCCTGGGTCGATTCCCCTGGCTGGAGCAGCGCCACACCGATGCTCAGGGTGACGCTCAGAGTGCCCTGTTCGAACGGAATCGGCTCGGCCATCTGCCGGCGCATCTTGTCGGCCAAGGCCACCACCATCGACTCCGGTGGCACGTCATCCGCCGCCCCCAGCCCCTCCAGCACCACCACCAGCTCGTCGCCGCCGAAACGGGCGGCCAGATCGCTCTGACGAATGGCGCTGCGCAGCCGGTGAGCCACCACCTGCAGCACCGCGTCACCGGCGGCATGGCCCTGGCCGTCGTTGATCGCCTTGAAGTGATCGATGTCGCAGAACAGCACGGCCAGCGGCAGATCGGAATGGCGCCGGCCCTCCTCCAGGGCCGACAGGCGCTCCTCCAGAGCACGGCGGTTGAGCAGTCCGGTGAGGGGATCGAGCCGGGCCATTGTCGTGAGTTCGGCCTCGAGCTCCACCTGCTGGGTCACGTCGATGATCTGGACGACCATTTCCACCGCCGCGTTGTCAGCCGCG
This sequence comes from Synechococcus sp. CCY9202, assembly GCF_034931685.1. Classification (NCBI taxonomy): domain Bacteria; kingdom Bacillati; phylum Cyanobacteriota; class Cyanophyceae; order Synechococcales; family Synechococcaceae; genus Synechococcus; species Synechococcus sp. CCY9202. Next base: position 3,056 of record NZ_JAYGID010000047.1, on the reverse strand, counting down.
CGGCGGGCGGAGAGTGAGAGATCACCCCAGATGACGCTGCCGTCCTGATGGAGATAACGCTTGCGCACCCGATAGATGGTGCGGGATCCGGCCAACACCTCCTTGGTATGGGCCTGATTCATGGCCAGATCGTCGGGGTGGGTGAGGGTCTGCCAGCTGACCCCGAGGAGCTCCTGCTCGGAACGTCCGAAAAAGTGACACAGTGCCGGATTCACCGTCAGGAACCTGCCCAGGCGCGATTCGCACAGGCCCATGCCGATCGGAGACACCGCGATCATGTCCTCCAGGGCCTGACGAGCCAGCTGCTCCGGGCGCATGTCGCGCCAGCTGCCCACGATGCTCGTCACCAGACCAGACCCGGAACGCAAGCCCCGGCCTGTCACAGCCACACTGCGGTAATGGCCCTGGCGGCAACGGACACGCAGGTCGAAGTGGTTGGCTTCGCCTCGCCGAAAGGAGGCATCGGCTTCGCGCAGCCTGTCGATGTCATCGGGGTGAACGAACTGCCCGAAGGGCCTGCCGATCAGATCCCGGGGCCGCCAGCCGGTGAGGGCATGCACGGAACTCGACACCCACTCGGTCACCCCCTGCGGCGAGGCCGAGAACACCACATCGGAGGCGTACTCGGCCATCAGGCGATAGGAACGTTCCAGCTGCAGCCGTTCGCGGGTCAGCGCCAGGGCCAGCATCACGACCATGGCCATGGCCAGAATCCGCACCCAATACAAGGGGCTGGTCTGGAGGCCCTGGAGGGCACCAATGGCCAGAGCCATCAGCACGGCCACCACTCCCATGGCCAGGGTGTGCCGGAGAGAAAGCAGCCCCGCGGCCAGCAGGACCGGCATCAGGTAAAAACTGGCCAGCGGGATCTGGGGCGGCGTGGCCAGGTCCAGCAGGCCGATCCCCAGCAGCAGCAGCCAGAGGGTGACCGGTGCGCTGAACAACCGAGCCCAGGGGATAGCGCGACGGCTCCCTGTCATTCGCACCCCCTTCTCCTCAGCCTCACTCTCCAGCTTGGTCAACGCTCACCCTCCAGGCCAGGGAGCCGCTGGAACGGTTGCAGCAGCTCCAGCACCTGCGGGTCCGTGAGCTGCTCGAACCGCTCGAACCACAGACCCACCGCCAGCAGGTCGTCCACCACCGCCAGGGCTTCAAAACGATCGAGCTGACGCTTCAGATCGATCGCCACGGCCCGGTCCACCACCGGAACCGCCAGGGTGAGGGAAGCCGGCTGCAGCTGGCGCAACGAACGCAGGGCCGCCTGCACGGTCATGCCGGTGGCGATGCCGTCGTCCACCACGATCAGGTGGCGGCCCCGGAACGCTCCGGGCTCCGGATCGCCGAACAGCCGCTGGCGCCGGGCCAGCTCCCGCTCCTGCTCCTGCAGCCAACCCAGCTGGCGGGCGGCGGCAGCCTGGCCGCTGGCCTCGACGCCATCGCGCCACACCACCACCCCAGCGGCTGCCATCCCACCGCCTGTCATCCCACGGCCCACCTTCACAGACGCAGCCACAGGGCCGGCCGCGACGGCGCCGATCGCCACCTCCGGATCGGCCGGATCCGCCACCTTGCGCACCGACCAGGTGCGGAGAGGCAACTGGAGCCGGTCCGCCATCGCCGCCGCCACGGGGACACCGCCGCGAGGCAATGCCAGCAGCAGGCTGGCTGGCTGGCAGGGCGATGCCAGGCCAAAACGCTCCGCCAACGCCAGCCCCGCCTGGCGGCGATCGAACCAGAGCGGTGGATCGAAAGACACGGTCGATCCAAGCAGGCAACGGAGGAGCAAGACAACCTCCCGGCCGCTGCATAGGGTGAAACGGCATGCATCCCAGGGAAGGGACGAACGCTCATGGCCATCAGGATCGGCATCAACGGCTTCGGCAGGATCGGGCGTCTGGTATTTCGCCGCGCCTGCCAGCTCGATGACGTGGAGGTGGTGGCGATCAACGACCTGATCGATGTGAACTACATCGCCTACATGCTTCGTTACGACTCCACCCACGGCCGCTTCGGCGGATCGGTGGAGGTACAGAACGGCCAGCTGGTGGTGGATGGCAAGGCGATCCGCATCACCGCCGAGCGCGATCCCGCCAACCTGCGCTGGAGCGAGGTGGGTGCCGACTACGTGCTCGAATCCACCGGCTTCTTCCTCACCGATGAGGCCGCCCGCGCCCACCTGCGCGCCGGCGCCAGGCGGGTGGTGCTGTCTGCCCCGTCGAAAGACGACACGCCGATGTTCGTGATGGGGGTGAACCACACCACCTACGCGGGCCAGGAGATCGTGTCGAACGCCTCCTGCACCACCAACTGCCTGGCGCCCCTGGCCAAGGTGATCCACGACAACTTCGGCATCGCCGCCGGGTTGATGACCACGGTGCACGCCACCACCGCCACCCAGAAAACGGTGGACGGCCCCTCGGTGAAGGACTGGCGGGGCGGCCGCGGCGCCGGCCAGAACATCATTCCCTCCTCCACCGGTGCCGCCAAGGCGGTGGGCCGGGTGATCCCGGCCTTGAACGGCAAGCTCACCGGCATGGCCTTCCGGGTGCCCACCCCGAACGTGTCGGTGGTGGACCTCACCGTGAACCTGGAGCGGCCCGCCAGCTACGACAGCATCAAAGCGGCCGTGAAGGCCGCCTCGGAAGGGGAGCTGGCCGGCATCCTCGGCTACACGGAGGATGAGGTGGTGTCCACGGATTTCCTGGGGCAGTCGTGCACGTCGATCTTCGATGCCAAGGCCGGCATCCCCCTCACCGATACCTTCGTGAAGCTGGTGAGCTGGTACGACAACGAGTGGGGCTATTCCTGCAAGTGCCTCGACCTGATGCGCCACATGGCCACGGTGTGAGGGGGCCAGGCTCCTGACGGTGTGAGGTCAGGGCGGGTCGGTGAGGAACCACTGCTGCACCAGGCCTGGATCACCGCTGCTGGCATCCCCGCCGGCGGTGATCACGGCCAGGTAGTGCCCGGCGGCATTCACCCAGAGAAAGCGGCAGAAGCCCTGCCCCGTGCTGGAACAACCCCAGGCCTCGGGATGGTCGCGGCAGCGCCGGTCG
>NZ_JAYGID010000046.1:0-10433 GCF_034931685.1 Synechococcus sp. CCY9202 | reverse complement strand
GGAACATTTATCTGCTTGAGACAGCCGAAACGCTGGTCACTGCATAGCCGGGTTTTCGAGCTGCCTACCCCCCTTGGTCTTTGGCAGAACTCGAGCCTGCTCGCGATTTGTTTTTCAGGAGTCCCTATACAATGATCGTCCACCTCGCACCACCCTGGCCTGGGCTTACCCAGTTCTTGCATTTATCATGCAACTCCAACTACTCAGCACGCCATTTAATCGCGACTACATCCCAAGCGAACACACGCGGCTGACTACCAACTTTGCCAACTTATCTCAGCATCCAGCTACACGCATCGAGCAGATTGAGAAGACGCTGGGATTGATCAACGAACGCTTCAACAAGAACCTGGGAACATTCGGAGAGCACAACGAACCTCGCTATCGAATCACCCTTGATGTGATCACAGTTATCGCCAAGCCAGGCCCATCGGCATCTGGAGGGTTTCCTATTTCGGAGATGCTTAGATGCCGCATTCATGATCAACAACGGCAGAGATGGTTGCAGGGGCCCATCGGCTTTTGCTATTCCTCATTCGTACGCGACTACGACTTCAATGTTCTGCTGCCGAGAATTCGCAACGGAGAAGCCAGCCGACAAGAAGTCAGCAGCTTCGGAGATCTTCACGGAGTTCTGTATCAGCTTCAATTTTCTCACCTCTACTCTCAAGGCGTTCTGGAAGAACCAGCCCTGATCGCCATCAGCGTGGCCCATCAGCATCGCTATCAACGCACGACAGCAACGATTGATGGTCTTGGAATGATCTATGCCCCTCAGGGAGAAGAGTCAATCACGTCTCGCTATTTTGGCCGCATGGGACTTGACGTGAATTACGCCCTGGCACCCGGCTCAAAAGCTCCACTAGCCATTTATCATCAACCAAACGATCTCCAGAGCCGATCAAAGCTGCAGCTGTGTGCTCTTGTTGCCGTCATGGACACGTTTCAACGCATCTATCGGCCAGAGATTTATGCCAGTCACTCAATCCCAGATGACACGTTCGTCGCAGATCTCAACAACCAAGACTACGAGCCTACTCCAATCTTCTATGACCGATCCGAACGTGACCAGGTGCATGCGCCCAGGCAGGCGCAGTATGCTTTTGATCAATTTCTCATGCCCTGGGCCTCCGAGCTCAATGAACTCCTGCAGTATCACCATGCCCTACTGGCATCGCGTCCTCCCGTCTTTCCCTGAACGCCCCGGAGTACGGAGCTACTGCGCGACTCTGATCTTAAGTATTCCTCCAACGACAACAACATTGTCACGACTCTATCGGCAATCGTGCATCCAAATAACGTAGCCACCAGGTCCAGCATGGTCAGCTCAAGGCTGGCTGTGTAATCCGATGCAGGTCTGATGCCTCTTTGGGTGCTATCCAGTAGCACTGCTTATGGTTGAGCTTGGCGCCGCGATCCGGGGAGCCGAAGATCGTGCCGTGGTGATTGACCGTGCGTGGCCGCAGGCCTTGATGGTCGATGCCGTTCTGGCGCGCTCGCTGGAGCCCTGCGCCGCAGACCAGCTCCAAAGCAAGTGCGGGGATGACTGCGGCTGGGGATGGGCATGGCTGCAGCTGAAGCGTCCGGGAACGCCTTTGTTCCCTGTCCTGAGCTGAAGCATTCGGCCTTATGGGGTAAAACCCTTCAAAATGTCTCCTGATTTGACAGCCCCGCTGGAGACCCCTGGCCCTCGATCCCGCTGCATGACCGTTGTCTCCACCACCACCGCCGCCCCCAGAGCCGGCCGGATTTTTAACCACATCGGTCGCCACAACATCCGCGGTGATTTTTTCGGGGGCCTCACCGCGGCCGTGATCGCCCTACCGATGGCCCTGGCCTTCGGCGTGGCCTCCGGTGCCGGTGCGGCAGCGGGTCTGTGGTCGGCGGCGATCATCGGTCTGGTCACAGCCCTGTTCGGCGGAACGCCGGCCCTGATCTCGGAGCCCACCGGTCCGATGACCGTGGTGTTCACCGCCGTGCTGGCCAGCCTCACCACCCGGGCCGGCAGCCCGGCCGAGGCCCTGGCCATCGCCTTCACCGTGGTGATGTTGTCGGGGGTGTTTCAGATCCTTTATGGGGTGTTCCAGCTGGGTCGCTACATCACCCAGATGCCCTACACGGTGATCTCGGGCTTCATGAGTGGCATCGGCACGATCCTGATCGTGCTGCAGATCGGTCCGCTGTTGGGGCAGGCCCCACCCCTCGGCGGGGTACTCGGCACCCTTCAGAGCCTGCCCCAGTTGCTCCAGGGAATCCGCCCCATGGAGTCGCTGCTGGCGGCGTTGACCCTGGCGGTGCTGTGGTTCACCCCGGAGCGGATCAAGCGGATGATCCCCGCTCCGCTGTTCGCCCTGATCGTCGGCACGGTGATTTCCCTGCTGGCCTTCCAGGGGGTGGAGCTGCGGCGCATCGGAGAGATCTCCAGCAGCCTGCCTCAGCTCACCCTGCCGGCCCTCTCCCATGACGTGTGGCAGCTGGTGCTGATCAATTCCGCCCTGCTGGGCATGCTCGGCTCGATCGACTGCCTGCTGACCTGCCTGGTCTCGGACAGCCTCACCCGCACGGAGCACAAATCCAACAAGGAGCTGGTGGGGCAGGGGGTGGCCAACATCCTGGCCGGGCTGTTCGGCGCGCTGCCGGGCTCCGGTGCCACCACCGCCACCGTGGTGAACATCCAGGCCGGGGGGCGCACCGGCCTATCTGGAGTGCTGAGGGCCGTGATCCTGGCGCTGATCATCCTGGCCGGCTCTGGGCTGGCCTCCCGGATTCCCCTTGCCGTACTGGCCGCCATCGTGTTCAAGGTGGGCATCGACATCGTCGACTGGGACTTCCTGGGGAGAGTGCCCCGGCTCTCGCGCAAGGGGGCCCTGATCACCTACGTGGTGATTGCCCTCACGGTGCTGGTGGATCTGATGGTGGCCGTGGGGGTTGGGATCTTCATCGCCAACATCATCACGATCGACAAGATGAGCGCCATGCAGACCCGTGGCGTGCGCGTGGTGAGCACCGGCGATGATGCGGCCGAACTCAGTGAGCCGGAGCGGGCCCTGCTCAATGCGGCGGGGGGTCGGGTGATGCTGTTCCAGCTGAATGGGTCGATGATCTTCGGGGTGGCCAAGGCAATCAACCGGGAGCACAACGCCATCGGCGCGTGTGATGCCGTGATCTTCGACCTCAGCGAGGTGGTGCATCTGGGCCTCACCGCCGCCCTGGCGATCGAGAATGCGGTGGAAGAGGCCATCAAAGCGGGCCGCAACGTCTATGTGGTGGGGGCCAGGGGCACCACCCGCGAGCGGCTCGACCAGTTAAAGCTCTATGAGCAGCTGCCCCCCGACCATACGGAGCTCAGCCGCCACCAGGCCCTCACCCACGCGGTCCAGGCCCTCGAACGGACCCGGTACATGGCTTGAGCTGGGATCCTCTGCTGATCCGTCAGCGCCAACAGGCACAACGGCCGCGATGCGCAGCAGACTGGCTTGATTCTGCAAAGAAGGTCTACAGCGAGGGTGATGTCATGCACAGGATCGACGGGTCCATTCTTCATCAGGTTGCCTGAACATTTCAGAGTCTCCCTAACAACAAAGACCCTGAGTCCCAGCGATGCCAAGCATCCAGACCGTGGCCACCACTTGCTGGAGCACACCATCAATCATGGGCCCGCGAATCCCTCATGACACGGCGGGCTTCATCTGCGCCAAGATGGTGTGCAAGCCAATCCCCACTCTCCATGCCGCTGCGTGCATGTCACTTGCGCGTTCCGGCACCGTGGAGGCTGTGCCGTCCCCTGGCGATGGGGCTGATGGCACTCGCTCTCACCAGCTGTTCTGAACCGCCGGGAGCACAACAGGGCGGACCGCTACCGGTCCAGACAGAACCTGCGCAGCTGGCAACCTTCAGAACCAGCGTTGAAACGGTGAGCAGCCTCGAGGCCCCGGAGCTGGTCCAGCTCTCCGCCCAGGAGGACGGCAGGATCGAGAAAATTCTGGTGCACCAGGGCAGCCAGGTACAAAAGGGTGACCTGCTGCTGGTGCTGGATCAGGAGCAGCAGAAGGCCGATGTGGTCAACCTGCGGGCCAAGGCCGCGACGGATCAGCTCAATTACGACCGCTACGAGTCGCTCGTCCGCCAAGGGGCCGCCAGCCGGATCCAGCGGGACCAGTTTCGCCAGGAGGCGATCGCCTCCAGGGAGGCCCTCAACGCCAGGGAGGCCGATCGCCGCTACCGCACATCCGCGCCCCGATCAGCGGCATCGTCGCCGACCTGCAGGTGAAGCAGGGTGACGTGATCGAGAGCGGTGACCCCTTCACAAAAATCGTGAGCAACGACCGGTTGATGGTCAGGATCGAGGTGCCATCGGTCTACGCGGAGCGGGTGCGGACCGGTCAGACCGTTCTCCTCAGCGATCCGGCCACCGACCGGCCCCTGGCCAGTGGCCAGGTGGAATCGATCGATCCGGTCGTCGGCGACAGCCAAACCCTGCTGGCCAAGGCCGAGTTCGACAATCGGGGAGGCCGATTACGCAACGGCGTCAAGGTCCGCACCCAATTGGTGCTGGAGCAGAGCCAGCAGCTCTCGGTTCCGTTCAAGGCCGTGCAGCAGCTCGCCGGCCAGAGCTTTGTGTTCATCCCCGGAACCCTTGCCCAGTTGCGCGCCAATCCCGACAGGGCCGACCTGGCCGCTCTTGCCCAGTTGCCAGCTACCACGCGCGTCGCCCTGCAGCGTCCTGTGGTTCTCGGGCCACTGCAGAACGACCGCTTTCCGGTACTCAGCGGCCTGAGCCCCGGCGAGGCCGTGATCACCTCGAACCTGATCAACCTCCGCCACGGCCTGCCGATCAAGCCCAGGCCCTGAACCGCCAGCTGTCCCATGTCGCTCTCGAACCAGTTCATCCGGCGACCGGTGCTCACGGCGGTCTTCAGCCTGCTGATCGTGATTGCTGGACTGATCTCAATCCCGCTGCTGCCCGTCGAGAACCTGCCGGACATCGCACCGCCCACCGTGAGCGTGTCGGCCAGCTACACCGGTGCCGATGCGGTCAGTGTCGAGCAGGGCGTCACCGCCGTGCTGGAACAGCAGATCAACGGTGTCGAGGGGATAGACTATATCACCTCCAGTAGCGCATCGGATGGCAGCAGCGCCATCACGGTGGTCTTCGCCAACGGCAGCGACAAGAACATCAACCAGGTGAACGTGCAGAACCGCGTGGGTCTGGCGGAACCCCAGCTGCCCGAGGAGGTGCGCCAGTCTGGCGTCACGGTGAACAAAGCTTCCACCTCGATCCTGCTCGTTTATATCTTCGGCAGCGCCGATGCCAGGAAGCCCTATAGCGTTGAGACGATCAGCGGCCTGCTGGACCAGGGCCTCACCGATGAGATCAAGCGGGTGCCGGGGGTCGGCGATGTGACCTACTTCGGCAACCGCCAGCTCGCCATCCGCGTCTGGCTCAACCCGGTCAGTCTGGCCGTCAATGGCCTGACGGCCACCGATGTGGTGGATGCCCTGACGAGCAAGAACCGTCTGGTGCCGGCCGGCCAGATCGGCGGTGCACCGGCGGCATCCGATCAGGCCTACACCTTCAGCGTTGAATTGCAGGGTCGGCTCACCTCCGTGGAGGAGTTTGAGAGCATGGTGGTGCGCCGCACCGCCAATGGCGGTCTGGTGCGCCTCAAGGACGTGGGCCGGGTCTCCCTGGGAGGCGAAAGCTATGACGTGAGCAGCACGGATCTGCAGGGTGTTCCGTCGGTGGGGATGGCGGTGTATCAGCTCAGTGGCAGCAACGCACTTGAGGTGTCCACCGGCGTCAAAAAGGTGCTCGATGGCTTTGCAGGCACCCTGCCGGTGGGGGTGACGATGGAGAAGGTCTACGACAACAGCGATTTCATCAACGCCTCGATCGAAGGGGTGGTGGCAGCCCTGCGGGACGCGATTGTGCTGGTGGTATTGATCCTGTTCCTGTTTCTGCAGGACTGGAAGGCCACGCTGGTGCCCACGATCGCCATTCCCGTGTCGCTGATCGGCACCTTCGCCGTGGCCAAGTTGGTGGGCGTGTCGCTCAACCAGCTGACCCTGTTCGGACTGGTACTGGCGACCGGACTGGTGGTGGATGACGCCATTGTGGTGATCGAAGACACCGTGAGCAAGAAGCGCTCGGGCCTGAATGCCCTCGCAGCCGCGCAGGCCGCCATGAACGAGCTGTTCGGCGCGATCCTCGCCACCTCGCTGGTGCTGATCGCCGTGTTTGTGCCGGTGCTGTTCTTTCCCGGTGCGACCGGAACGATCTACAAACAGTTCGGCGTCACGATCATGGCGGCGATCGCCATTTCCACCTTCAACGCCCTCACCTTTTCGCCGATGCTCGCAGCCCTGCTGCTGGACCGCGACAACGCAGCACCGAGCCGTGTGAACTATGCCATCGGCGGAGCCACCCTGGGCTTCATCTTCGGAGTGTTGCTCAGCGGCGGCGGCGTGCTCACGATTCTGGGGGGCCTTGTGATCGGATCCCTGCTGGGCCTGGGCCTGAGCAAGCTCAGCGGCAGGCCGTTGATGCTGCCCCTGGCCATAGCCGGCGCCCTGAGCGGCATGCTGATCGGCGGAGTGGTCCAGCCGTTCAGCGTGGTGCTCTGCACCGCCCTGGGCCTGCTGGCGAGCTGGTTCACGCCTGAGATCTTCAGCCGCTTCAACCTGCTCTATGCCGCGATGGAGCGTCGCTATCACCGCGGCCTCGACTGGGTGCTCGGTCGCCGGCGTCTGGTGATGGGCCTGCTGCTGGGGGGCATTGTTCTCACAGCAGTGGCCTTCAGGGCGGTCCCCACCGGATTCGTGCCCGTGGAGGATCAGGGCTATGCCCTTGGCATCATCCAGGCGCCTGAAGGCACCTCATTGCCGAACACCGAGCGCATCAACCAACGAGTGGCCGAGATTCTGCGCAGCGAACCGGATATCGCCACGGCGGCGTTGTTCAGTGGAGCTGGTTTCGAGGGCAACACCCCCAACCGAGGCTTCTTCTTCTTCGGGCTGAAGCCATGGGAGGAGCGCCGCCGGGCTGACCAGAGCGCCGCGGCGATCGTGGGTCGCCTGAATGGAAAACTGTCGGTGATTGAGGACGCCCGCATGATCGTCGTGGAGCCTCCGCCGATCATCGGCTATGGAAATTCGGGCGGCTTTGAGTTCCAGTTGCTGGACAAGAGCGGCGGCACCATGGATCTGGGCAGGTTCGCCGGGGCCGCGGGCGAGTTGATCGGCAAGGCCAATGCCCAGGAGGCGATCGGCGTGGCCTTCACCCAGTTCTCGGCTGAGTCACCGAAGCTGCGGGTTCAGGTGGATCGCGATCGCATGGAGGCCCTGGATGTGGACTTCGGCGAGGCCATGCAGGCCTTGAGCGTGACCATGGGCGGCAGCTATGTGAACGACACGTTCCAATCCGGCAAGGTGCGGCGTGTCTACGTGCAGGCCGACCAGGGCTTCCGCGCCACCCCAGATCGGCTAAAATCGCTGTATGTGAATAACCGCGCCGGCAAGCCGATCGTGCTCTCGGAGTTCTTCCGGGTGGAACCCACCACCGGTCCTTCCGTGATCCCCCACTTCAACCTCTACCGCTCGATCAAGATTGAGGGGACCACTGCGCCGGGTCACAGTTCCGGTGAGGCGATCATGACCATGCAGAACCTGTTTCGCGATCTGCAGATCCATGGCCTCGGCTACGACTGGACCGGCATTTCCCGAGAGGAGATCAAGGCCGGTTCCCTGGGTCTGGCGATCTTCGCCCTGGGAATCCTGGTGGTGTATCTGGTGCTGGCCGGTCAATACGAGAGCGTCAGCGATCCGCTGATCGTGCTGATGACCGTGCCAACCGCCATGCTGGGGGCCCTGCTGTTCCTGAGTCTGCGGGGCGAAGTGCTGAACGTCTACGCCCAGGTGGGGCTGGTGATGCTGATCGGCCTGGCGGCCAAGAACGGAATTCTGATCGTGGACCTGGCGAATCAACGGCTGGCGGGGGGGCTTGGTGTCTTGGAAGCCGCCCGGGAATCGGCCCGATCGAGGCTGCGGCCGATCCTGATGACCGCCACCGCATCACTGCTGGGCTTCCTGCCGCTGGTGTTCTCCACCGGAGCTGGTGCCCGAAGCCAGATTTCCCTCGGCACAGTGGTCTTCGGTGGTCTGGCCGTCGCCACGGTGCTGTCGCTGTTCGTGGTGCCTGTGTTCTATGTGGAGCTCAAGGGCTGGCTTGGGCGCCAGGCAGACAGCAGAGAAGCGCAGAAGATCTGAAGAGAAGGTAAGGAGGCTCTCAGCCTCCAAACTTCCTGTCCAACCACTGGGTCAACACATAAACCCCGATGAACATCGGCAGATAGGCGATCCACATGTTGGGGAGATCCAGCTCAGAGTTGTTAATCAACACAAGCCCCGCGTAACTGACCAGGCCATAGATCGACGCTCTGCGCAGAGGCCCGATCATCTTATTCATTTCAAGCGTCATAGTGGGATCTGCCTATGGTAGCTGGGTGGCCATGTCTGCCGACATCGAAAACTGAGCCAGCGCCGACATCAGAGGTGAGTCACCCGGAAGCGATGGGAAAGCCGTTGCCGACCGGGTCAGTGGCAGAGCCGATCGCTTTGGTGGCCAAAACCTTCGGCAGCCCCCGCACCCGGGTGACGATCGAACGCGGTCAAGGGTCACGCCACAAGCGACTCCGCATCGACGGTACCGTTGGCCCTGGGCCTGACAGAACCTAGGCGGTGGTCAGTGTCCGCAGTGACGCACTTCCATGGTGGACCTGTTCCATGGTGTGGCCCATGGCACCTGGAAGGAACGACCCGAACGGGTGGCCGCCCCCATCGACCCATTCCTAATCCCGAAGGCGATGCAATGAGCAATGCTGTGCTCAGAGATAGCAAGCAGACCAGTTGTCTGACGCATCAGCATTCGCTTGCCACGCATCGACTGAAGCGTGGCCCTGTAGGACAACGAGGCCAGCAAACCGCTTGTAGCGAAGCATACATTTTGTTCGCGGACCCAGCCAAGTTCCCGTCACAGATGTTGCAAGGTCGGAACGGATCTTATCCTGGAGGGGATTTCAGCTCTCGCCTTGAGAGGCCGGGTTCTTATGCGGCTACAAGGTCCGGACAGGAGGTCGATACCGGACCCTTCAAAATTCTGTTGGGTCTCGTGGAATGGCCTAAGTTGCAGTTGTTGCGGCGGACGGACGCCCTCTTGGCAGCAATGTTCTCTCATTACGGAAGCCGCCTATTATTGTCAGCCGCATGGGAATCAGAAACGAGAAAACTTAACAACATCGACCACAGTCCTGGCACCTGCGGAGGCAATCCATGCTAGTAACCAAAGATAATCGTCAACTCGCTTATCTTGAAGTCGGAGATCCTGATGGTCCACTCGTCATTCACAATCATGGCGGACCTAGTAGCAGGCTTGAGGCGCATTTCTTTGAGGATGCGGCATCAAAGCATGGGCTTCGACTCGTTTGCGTCGATCGGCCCGGCATCGGACAGTCCAGCCCACAGGAAGCACGCAAATACTCGGGATGGGCAGACGACATGACGGCGATCGCCGACTCTTTGGGATACCGCGAGTTTGGAGTGACAGGCTGGTCGGAGGGTGGCCCCTGGGCGCTGGCGGCAGCTGCTTATATCGACCCCGCTCGACTGCGCCATGTGACCAGCATCGCCGGTGGCAGCTACGGAGCCTTCGGCGACAACTCGGCAAGGAAGCACCTTTCCGCTATTGATTCACTAGGAGGATTTCTCGCACTGCATTTTGAACCGGGTTTTCGTCTCATGTACGAGGCGCTTGCCAAGACTGCCGTTAACTTCCGTGAGACCTACATCCAGCAACTACTGAAAACCATCAACGCATACGACCAGGAGATCCTGCAGCGACCGGGCTTTGCAACTGCCTTCTGCGAAGCAAGCGCCGAATGCTTTGCCCAAGGAAGCGAGGGCCTGGTGAGAGATTCCGAAATACTCTACCGGTCCTGGGATTTTGATGTTCGCCTGATTCAACGACGCGTTCATCTATGGCAAGGGCTTGACGACCGACTCGTGCCCGACGCGATCAACAAGGATGTTGCCGACCAGATGCCTGGAGCGGTTTGGCATCCGGTTTCGGGGGCCGGTCATTTCGTGGCAATCGGCTCGGCAGAGGAAATATTCGGAGTCGCCGCTGAGGAACTCTCCCAGAAGGCGTGAAGCGGTAATCATAGATTCAGAAGCCCAACATCCAGATCCAGAAGACGGGAGCAGAAGGCATTCCGTTCTTGCTTATGACCACAACCCGCTTCTAATCTGGGGCGTTAGGAGTTTGCTGAAAAACCCCGCTTCCTCTGCGAGAATGAGTCAACTGCCCCAGGTTTGATGCGAGGTCAGCAGGAGCGCAGCGGCTCCTTGTTCTCCTACGTCTCGATCGAGGAGCGGATCCC
>NZ_JAYGID010000045.1:0-14785 GCF_034931685.1 Synechococcus sp. CCY9202 | reverse complement strand
TCGATTCATCGTGGCTGCAAGAGGCGCATCTGCACCTCCGGAATGACAGCCCGTCATTCCACCCTGTTCACCCTCTGATCAGGGCATTCGGGCCCCGGGTTTTACACCACGCAAAGGGACGCGGCCCGCCATCGAAGTGGATCGGCCCGGTTGGCACAGAGGGTTTAGCCATGATCAGCAGCCCCCGTGCGACGGCCCTGCTCCTTGCGCAGGGCGGAGCTGTAGAGCTCCGAGCCGATCTGCACGACCCGGCGTAGACCCGGCCAGTCGCTGAGCGTGCCCAGCTCAGGATCCCCCAGCGGTTCGTCATTAACGACAATCCGTGTACGGCCCAGCTGGCCGTCGGGGTAGAACCTCACCTCGAGGAACCACTGCGTTGGCGGGTAGATCCAGAGGATCCCGTGATTGCCCTGCAGCTGGTACGGCTCGTAGCCCCAGCCTTCCAGCAGCTGGTGCCCGTGCCGCGTGGCCAGGGTGTACCAACAGGGGCGGCGCACCTCTACGGGATCGCAGGGCACCCCCCGCGTCACCAGTTCCTCCAGCACGACGGAGATGTGTTCAGCCATCAGCGCACCTCCTCGCGGTGCTGTTCATTCGGGTCTGTCGGGGTTCCTTCATCGTCAAGGAATTCCACTCCAGCCAGTTTCAGCACCCCTTCCAGGGCGGTGCGGAGGGCCTCGCCAGCTGTTGACTCCAGCTGTAGCCCGCGGTGCTGCAGGCGGCCCTCAATGCAGCACAAGGCATCAGCCGCCACGTCGCAAACGTCGTCGTATTGGCAAAGAGGGGCCGGCACAGGCTCAGCCAACACCTGCAGATCATTGGCTGCATTGGAAACCCCATCATTTGCATCCCGGAGGAATCCATAGATGCGGTTGGCGTCATGGGTATTCAGCAGCGTCCAGAACTCGGCCGGGGCTTCGGCGCTGGCCTTTAGCCGGCGATGGCACATGCAGGCCACCTCGGCCAGCCAATAGGCCTCGGCGATCGTGTTGGGGTAGGGGAGCTGCTCGTTCAGGTCGGCCAGCTCTGGCAGGGTTGCCAACCAAGCCTGCGCGTAATTGGTGGTGCTCATGCGACCTCCAGAGCCTCGATCTCAACGCTGCTGGCGTTGTCGTCGAGCTTCAGGGCAATGGCGCGGCCCTCGAGCTTGCTGTTGATCACCGCCGGGAAGTTGAGCAGGTGTTCGTTGAACAGCCCCTCAATGGCGCCCTCCAGGGCGGTCTCCAGGGTGTGCTCGGCCTGGTCAGCCCAGGACTCATCAGGGTCGAGGTAATCGGCGCAGATGGCCTTGGCCGCGGCCTTGGTGAGCTCGAGCTCGTAGGCACCACATGCCGTGAAGGGCACGCGGATCCTGTAGCCAGGGGCCGCCAATGCAGCGGCCGGGGTTGTCGTTGTGGTGGTTGCCATCAATCGTTCTCGGTTGTGGTGGTACTAGCCGCAGGCTTGGAGCTGGCAGGCATCGGCGTCAGCTCGCCCAGCCGTTTCTCCAAGGCATTGAGGTTCCAGGTGATGGGACTGTTCTTTCCGACATGGCTCTGCATGTAGTGCAGGCCGGAGCGAACCTTTCCATCACGAATCAAGCGCCGCAGCGTTGCAGGGCTGCAGCCGATGTGCGCAGCGGCTTGAACCGTGCGCAGCCAGGGGGTAGCCATTGCTCAGGCCTCTGGCGCAGCAGCCTCGAGATCAGCAACGGTTGGGAGGCGATCCAGACCCTGCTTCTCGAGCTTGTAGTTGGTGGTGACGAGCTGCACGAAGGCGGCAGATTTCTGCCGGCCACGGAAGTGCAGCCGCCGCTTCTGTTCTGACATTGCAGATCACGGTGGTGGACTTCCCCTGTGGCCTGCCTCTGGCAACGCTCACCAGCCGGGGAGCTGATCTCGCAGTCCTGGAGCGGGGCCGGAGCCCCTGCCACCTCCGCGGAGGTGGATCGCAATCACCACAGCGTAACCACAGGTTGCGCATACATGCAAGCACTCCTGCTCACAAGCACTAGATCTGGTGCTGATCAGGCCGGCTGCAGCTGGCGAGCAGCGGTGGCCGCCAGGGTGCGGGCCAGGGCGCCGGCGATCACCTCGCTATCGGTCCAGGCGCCATAGACAGCGCTGTGCGTTTGCAGTGAATGGCCCATCAGGGCAGCAGCAACCCGCGGGCTGTGGCTGTAAACCTCGTGGGCGCGCAGTGCATAACCGTGACGCAGGGAATAGGGCACCAGGGCCTGATCGTTGAGCTCAGCGGTCTCCGCCACCAGCTCACCCCAGATCGGCAGGCGCTCCAGATACTGATGAAGGGCATCTCCTGCGCCCTGCTTGCTGCGGGCGCCGGGAGGCAGGGCCTCCGCACCCTGCTCAGCCAATAGGGCCAACAGATCGGCACTCAGGCCTTCGAGCCCCACAGGATCCAGTCCCACAATGTCCCGCGGCTTGGTGCTGCCGCGGCTGGTGCGCTTCTGGTAGCTGCAGTGCAGCAGCGGACCCTTGGGCTGGATGTAACCGAGCTCCACACCGCGCAGGCCGAAGCAGGCCACCAGGCCCACAGCCGTGCGCCATTGCTGGTTCGGGATGGCCTCAAGCAGGCGGGCTACTTGGTGGTCCTTGATCGGCACGGTGGGCGCCTTGCCGCCGGCTTTCTTGCCCACCAGATCGGTGAGGTCAGCAGGGGGCATCCAGCGGCCATCGGCGGCGCAGTCTTCCACCCCGAAGCGCAGCAGCTGGCTGGCGTATTGGAGGCGGGTCTGGCGGCCGCGTGATCCAGGCGCACCGCCGTGGGCGTCCACCAAGGCCTGCAGCAGTTGCTTGCCGGTTGTGGGCCGCGGCTTGGCGGCCATGGCCGTGAGCACCTGGGCAACCACAGGGGCATACATCCGGCGCCAGGTGCGCTCCTTCACCTCGCCGCTGCCGAGTTTCTTGGCCTGGAAGCGCTCCGCCACTGCGGGCCAGCTGATAGTGCCGGCTTCCTGGACGCCCTCGCCGGCGGTGAGCAGCTCATAAGCCTCACGTGGGCCATGGCCCTGGGTCATCAGCTCCTTGATCCGCGCAGCTGTGGTGAGCAGAGCGGCTTGGCTGGTGCCGGCCCAGGGCAGGGCGGTCACCACGGTGCTGCGGGCGCCGTCATCGAAGCGGACGCTCAGCTGGATGTGGCCGCGGATCTCCCGCACGGTCCAGCCTTCACCGTTCTGGCCGTTCAGGCCGGTGCGGAGGGTCTTCACCCACGGTGGGATCTTGCGCGGTTTGGTTGTTGTAGTTGCCATGACCGGCTGCCTTGAAGCTCCCTCCATCATGCGCACAGCCGTGCGCACAGGTCAACCTATTCGTACGCACAAGTGCACACAAGCGTCCCTCCGCTGATTGGCGGATCCAGTCGTGGCCTGGGTTTTTGAGACGCCCCCTGATGGATTCGAACCATCGACCGGCTGCTTAGAAGGCAGCTGCTCTATCCGGCTGAGCTAAGGGAGCTCACTGGCCTGGGCCAGGTCTTCCAATGATGCCTTGTGGGCAGGTGCCCGTGCTGGTGGGACGTAGATTGGTCAACCCTGCGATTTTCGCGCCATGGCGGCGACCCGGCTCAGCGAAGCGCAGAAAACAGAGCTGGTGGCCCGTTTTCGTAACGGAGACACCAGCCAGGAGCTGGCGGGGATCTATGGCTGCAGTGCCATCACCGTGAGCCGGGTGGTGAAGGCGTCTCTCGATCCAGCCGAATACGAGGGGCTCAAGCAGAGGCGAGGTAGCCGCGGCAGTGCGGTCGCCGCGGAGGCCACTGCGGATGTCGCGGTGCCGACGTTGATCCCAGAGGAGCCTGGACCAGACCTCCCCATCCCCAGCGCACAGGTCCTCGACTCTGCAGTGCCCGTGGCGCCCCAGGAAGCCAACAGCACCATCGAAAGCGAGAGCGACGATGGCGGCGAGAGCAGCGAGGACGACGAAGCCGCCACCGGCCTTGCCATCGACGATGCCGATGACTTCGGGGACGACGGGGATACCAGCGATGACGAGGACAGCATGGATGGTGGGGAGGACGACGACGCCGATGTGTTCCTGGTGATTCCACTGACGACCACCGTCGTCGATGACACACGCCCGTCGATCGAAGCCCAGCCACTGGAAGAAGCGACGTTGCCCAGCAGCGTCTACATGCTGGTTGACAAGACGGTGGAGCTACAGGCCCGACCGCTGCGGGAGTTCAGCGATCTGCAACCCCTCGCTGACGAGGAGCAGGATCGCCAGGCCCTGCACGTGTTCGCCAATCCACGCCACGCAAAACGCCAGTGCGGCCGCACTCAACGGGTGATCAAAGTACCGGATGTGGCGGTGTTTCAGCTCACGGCTCCCTACCTGTTGAAGCAGGGCATCACGCGTCTGGTGGTCGAAGGTGCCCTCTATGCCCTGCCAGGCTCCTGAAGGGAGAGCCCGCCTTCGCTGGGATCATGGGCGCGCCGAGCCTGGGCACTGATCAGATCTTCCAGGGCCAGGGGCCAGAGGACCCGGCCAGGGTTGGCAACGCTGGCATGTCGTGAAGGGGAGGGTGGATGGTCTGCCCGATTACTGGTCATGGGTCTGAGTCTCTGGCGATCCTGGATCCGTTCAATCGGAGGATGCCGCAGACTTGGTGAAGGCAGTGTTGCCAAGACGACAAGCCATCAAAGCTCGCAGGCGACTCCAGCAAGGGTCTCTGGCGCAATCAACCCATAAGCCAGCCCAGCAACCGGAACCCTGTCAGGTCCGTGCGGTCTGATCCGCGCAATCAGGCCGGATCCATGGTCTGGAAATGCGCGAGAAGCACTCCGATGCTGCTCAGTTCCTCGCGAACATCGTCCATGGAAACAATCTCTGGCGACGTGACCTGGCCCCGAGGCAGGCAAGCCTGCTGAAGCAGAGCTTCCCGCAGCATGGCTGCCCGCACCTCCAGGGCCACAAGGAAAGGATTGCGAGGCGGTGGCGACTCCTCCCAGTCCAGATCCAGATCCAGATCCAGATCCCAGTCCAGATCCAGATCGGGTTCGAAGTCTTCTGTGCTTGGCTCCAGAGACTCGAGCAGGGCCGAAAGACCGGGATCTTGCCCGACGTGCGCCTGGATCGTCGCTGAGGGAACCACGCGCAGGAGGGTCTGCATGGGAAGAAGCGGAACCAACCACCTCTCCAGAGTGCACCTGATGGACTGGCCCAAGGCAGGAAAAACGGAGCTTCTTCACGAAGCGGGTCCCGGCCGCGCCGGCTGAGATCACGCTGCCCCTCTGGGAAGCCTCAAGGGCGGCGGGGGAGCAGGATCGCCGCGCTGGTGCCGCCACTGACCATGCCCAGCACCAGAGCCATGCCCACCAGAAAACCGCTCGGCAGCGGTGCCGTGCGACCAAAGCCCAGCTGCAGGCTGGGTCGATCCTCTAGGTTCTGGGCCCCCAGGCAGAGCACCAACAGCAACAGGCCGCTGCCGATCACCGTGGAGCACAGCAGGCGCAGGCGCAGCAGCATCGGGATCAGGACCCGCCAGGTGGTGAGGGGCAGTCTGAATCATGCGGGGCGTCCAGCTCCGGTTCGCGGCGGTGCAGCAAGGCATAGAGATCGCGGCGGTTGTGGCCGCTGCGCTCCGCCACCTCACGAGCGGCCTCCTTGCTGCTGCGCCCATCGGCCACCAGCTCCTGTAGCTGGCTCCTCAACTCCACTTCGCTCCAGAGGCGTGGCTGCGCTGGGACGGCTCCGCCCAGCACCAGGGTGCACTCCCCCTGGGGGGGCACCTGGCGGAAGTGGGCGAGGGCGGCGCTCACCGTGGGGCCCACCTGTTGCTCATGCCGCTTGGTCAGCTCCCTGGCCACCCGCAGAGCTCGATCGCCGCAGACGGCGAGCAGATCCTCCAGCAGATCCACCAGCCGGTGGGGAGCCTCGTAGAACACCAGGGTCCGTTCCTCTTTCTTCAGCTGCTCCAGACGGGCCCGCCGCTGGCTGGGCCGAGTGGGCAGAAACCCTTCGAAGCAGAAGCGGCCGCTGGGAAGGCCGCTGCTCACCAGGGCCGTGGTCACCGCGCTCGGACCTGGCACGCAGATCACCTCCAGCCCCGCCTGCCGCGCTGCCGCCACCAGTTCTTCACCAGGATCGGAAATGCCCGGCAGACCGGCGTCGCTGATCACAGCCAGTCGTTCGCCGGCTTGCAATGCCGCCACCAGTTCGGGAATCCGTGTCGCCTGGTTGTGCTGGTGAAAGCTCACCAGGCGTTTCTTCTGGCCCAGGGTCTGCAGCAGCAGGCCGCTGCGGCGCGTGTCCTCGCAGGCGATACGGTCGACGCCCGAGAGCACCTGGCGGGCCCGGGGGGAAAGATCACCGAGATTTCCGATGGGAGTTCCCACCAGATAGAGCACGCCGGCAGCGGGTTCAGGTTCCTGCACAATGCACCTCTCGGGGCGCTCGGTCGTCCCGGTGCCCCTTTCCGTCTGTCCATGATGCCGGCTTCCCTACCCCTGCCATCCGGCGTTGAACCCGAGCAGCTGTTCCAGGAGTTGCGTCGGCTGAGCTGGGGTGCGGCAGACATCCTGCGGGCCTATGCCCGGGGCGAGCAGCCCCCCTACGGCTTCCCCAGAGCCCTGAGTGTGGACGAAGGCGGCGAAGGGCCTGTCTCTGCAGCTGATCTGGCTGTGAATAGCTGGTTGCTCGACGGTCTTGCCGCCGCCTACCCCAAGGCCGGCTGGACCCTGTTGAGCGAAGAGACCGCTCGCGAGCAGCTGCGGGACGGCGAGTCCCTGGCCGCCGAGTGGCTCTGGATCCTTGACCCACTGGATGGCACCAAGGACTTCCTCCAGGGCACCGGTGAGTACGCCGTGCATCTGGCCCTGGTGAAAGACCATCGCCCCGTGCTGGGGGTGGTGCTGCTCCCGGAGATGGAGGAGCTCTGGTTCGGCTGGGTCGGGGCCGATGGCGGGGGACGAGCCTGGCGTGAGAACCGGGCCAGCGAGCAGTTTCCAGCAGCCCTCAGCAACCGCTGCGACCTCGGCGACCTGGTGTTGGTGGCCAGCCGCAATCACCGAGACCAGCGGCTGGAGCATCTTCTGGAGGCCCTGGCCCTGGGCGACACCAAGGCAATCGGCAGCGTCGGCGGCAAGGTCGCCACGATTCTGCGCGGCGAAACCGATCTCTACATCTCACTGTCTGGCAAGAGTGCCCCCAAGGACTGGGACATGGCGGCTCCTGAAGCGGTGCTGATGGCCGCGGGTGGGGCCTTCACCCATGCCGATGGCCGTCCCCTCTCCTACAACGATGGCGACGTGCGCCAGGCTGGCTGCCTGATCGCCAGCCATGGCCCCAGCCATGCGGCGCTCTGCGAGCGGGCCTCAGCAGCGATGGCCGTGATCGACCCTGGATTCGCGGTCTGAGTCCTGATCGCGCGACAAGCCTGGCCAGCGAGTGGACGCGTGAGCTCAACAGGGCGTGAAGGCAAAAATGCATCAAAAAGCCGGCCCCTCAGGGCCGGCCCAGGTGGCAGAGCCGACCTGATCAGACGCCGACAGGCTCCTGCTGGGGAACGCCCCGCAGCGTCAGGTTGATCCGGCCGCGGTTGTCGATCTCGCGGACGCGAACGGTGACCTGATCACCCACCTTCACCACATCTTCCACCTTCTCGACCCGTGCTTCCGAGAGCTGAGAAATGTGGATCATGCCTTCCTTGCCAGGCAGGATTTCCACGAAGGCACCGATCGGGATCACCCGGGTGACGCCACCGCTGAACACTTCGCCCTCGCTGACGCGGCGGGTGAGGCCTTCGATGATGCGCTGCGCTTCCTCAGCGGCAGCCCCATCGTGGCTGGCGATCGTGACGATGCCGCCATCCTCGATGTCGATCTTGGTGTTGGTGCGCTCAGTGATGCCCTTGATCGTGCGGCCGCCGGGGCCGATCACGGTGCCGATCAGCTCGGGATCAATGCGGAAGCTGAGCAGGCGCGGCGCGTGGGGGCTGAGGATGTCACGCGGCTTGTCGATGGCCTCGAGCATCTTCTCGAGGATGTGGAGGCGGGCTGGACGGGCCTGGTTGATCGCCTCGGCCACGCAGGTGACGGCCAGGCCGGTGATCTTCATGTCCATCTGCAGGGCGGTGATGCCCTTCTCAGTGCCAGCCACCTTGAAGTCCATGTCTCCGAGGAAATCCTCGATCCCCTGGATGTCCGTGAGGATACGGACTTCATCGCCTTCCTTGATCAGACCCATGGCGGCGCCGCTCACGGGGGCCTTGAGAGGCACGCCGGCATCCATCAGGGCCAGGGTGCTGCCGCAGACCGATCCCATCGAGGTGGAGCCGTTGGAGCTGAGGCACTCCGACACCACCCGCAGCACGTAGGGGAAGCTCTCCTTGCTGGGCAGCACGGGGATCAGGGCCCGCTCAGCCAGGGCACCATGACCGATCTCGCGGCGACCGGGCGACCGCATCGGCCTGGTTTCACCCACCGAATAGGGGGGGAAGTTGTAGTGGTGCAGGTAGGTCTTTTCATTGGACGGATTGAGATCGTCCATCTCCTGCGCATCGCTCGGTGTGCCGAGGGTGGCGCAGGAGAGCACCTGGGTCAGGCCGCGCTGAAACAGGCCCGAGCCATGCACGCGCTTGGGCAGCACGCCCGCGGCGGCGCTGATCGGGCGCACTTCATCGAGGTTGCGGCCATCGACACGCTTGCCCTCGGTGAGGATCTGAGCGCGCATCAGCTTCTTCGTGAGGCTCTTGTAGGTATTTCCCAGCGCCTTGCCATTGCTGCTCACCGCCACCTTCACGGCATCATCGTCATTCAGGCAAGCGATCTTTTCAGTCACTTCCGTCTTGATCGCATCAAGTTTTTCGTCGCGCTCGGCCTTGGTCTGGGAGAACTGCTTGAGCACTTCACCGATGGCCTTGGCGCATTCCTTTTCCAGAAACGCCGGCAGGGTGATGTCGTCCTTGCGGGGTTCAGGCAGCACCTGCTCGATGCCGAGATCCTTGAGCAGGGTCAGCTGGGCCTTGATCAGTTCGCTCACGGCTTCGTAGCCGAAGTCGATGGCTTCGATCACATCCTGCTCGGGCAGCTGGTTGGCGCCCGCCTCCACCATCACCACGCCGGCAGGGGTTCCTGCCACCACGAGATCGAGTTCGCTGCGTTCGATTTCGCGATAGCTGGGGTTGAGCACGAAGTCGTCGCCCAGCAGGCCCACGCGTACCGCCGCCATCGGGCCATGGAAGGGAATCTTGGCCAGCAGGGTGGCCATCGAAGCGCCGGTCACCGCCAGCACATCGGGCGGAACCCGTTCATCGAGCGACATGCAGGTGGCAACGATCTGCAGATCGTCGCGCATCCAGCTGGGGAAGAGCGGCCGCATCGGCCGATCGATCAGCCGTGCGATCAGGGTGGCCCGCTCGGGGGGACGGCTCTCGCGCCGCATGAAGCTGCCCGGGATGCGACCGGCGGCGTAGAGCCGTTCCTCGTAGTCGCAGATCAGGGGCAGAAAATCGATGCCTTCACGACCACCGGAGCGGGTGGCGGTGACCAGAACCGCCGTATCGCCGCACTCGACCATCACCGAACCCCCCGCCTGGGGAGCGAACCGACCGGTGGTCAGCCGGATCTCCCGACCATCGAAGGAGATCGACTGAGTTTGTCCTTGCACTTGCGCTTATGTCCTTTTTGTCAATGTCCATTCTCGCATCCGGACCTGACGGACCCCGGCGATGCTGATGGATTTTATTGGCCAGCCCAGTCCAGCCAACAAAAAGCGCCCCTGCTGGGGCGCCGGGTTGAACAGCTGCCAACGGGCCTCAGGGGCTGAAGCGAATCACCAGCTCGACTTCACCACTCCGGGCAGTTCACCTTTGTGGGCACGGGCACGCAGCTGGTTGCGGCATAGTCCGAAATCGCGATACACGCCGCGGGGCTTGCCGGTGGCCCAGCAGCGGTTCCGCATGCGGGAGGGAGCGCTGTTGCGGGGCAGATCCTGGATCTTGCGATGGATCTCCAGGCGCTCCATCGGATCGGCAGCAGCCTCGAAAGCAGCTTTGAGCGCAGCGCGCTTGGCGGCGAAGCGTTCCACCATCTTCTTGCGCTTCACATCGCGCGCAATCATCGACTTCTTCGCCATGCGCTCTGAGCTGGTACGGAACGGGTAATGGATCAGCTTACTGGTCAGCTGGACAGCCATCAGCTGGACGCCCCCTCATCGGCGGCCCAGGCGCCGTTCGGGATGGCTGGGGCAGAGATCGGCGATCGGACAGGTCTGGCAGAGGGGATTGCGGGCCGTGCACACCGCCCGGCCGTGAAAGATCAGCCGAATCGAGAGGTTCTGCCAGTCGGGCTGCGGCACCAGCTTCATCAGATCGGGCTCGATCCGCTGCGGCTCCCGCTGCTTGCTCAGCCCCAGCCGCTGGCTGAGCCGGCGCACGTGGGTGTCCACCGTGACACCGGCGTTGATGCCGAAGGCATGGGCCAGCACCACCGTGGCTGTCTTGCGGGCCACGCCCGGCAGCTCAAGCAGCTCCTCCATCGTCTGGGGAACCTCACCAGCGTGGCGTTCGATCAGCAACCGTGAACTGGAGACGATGTTGCGTGCCTTGTTCCGGAAGAACCCCGTCGCGTGCACGTAGGGCTCGACGTCCTCGCCCTCCACGGCGGCGGCGGCGGCGGCATCGGGGAAGCGCGCGAACAGGGCTGGGGTCACCTGGTTGACGCGCTCATCGGTGCACTGCGCCGAGAGCATCGTGGCCACCAGGAGTTCGTAGGGCGTCCGCCAGTCAAGCGAGCAGGTGGCGTGGGGATAGAGCTGCCCCAGTCGCTCCAGAAGCAACGGTGCCCGCTGCCGTGGTGTGGGGAAACGGGACCGACGGCCGGCAGCGGCAAGCCCCGCAGAGGTGGTTGGCGCGGTGGCTGCGGAGGTGTGCTCCTGAAGTTCAGGTCCCGGGGAACGATGGGGGCTGCCCGGTGGATCGCTGGTCGCATCGTGGGGAATGACCAGTGGCGTACTCATCGACGCGGCGCTCTGAAGTGACTGGTTGGCTCGGAGGATTGGCTTCGGCCCCAGCGGGGGCCAGGACTCAGCAGCACATCCCTCAGCGGCTCATCAGCTGCTGGATGGCGGGCAACTGGCTCGTGTCCTTGACGATCAGCACCACGCTCAGCCCCACCAGGAACACGAAACCGGATTGGAGGAACGCCATCTGGAGGCGGTCCGGCAGGGGTCGCCCCCGCAGACCTTCCAGCAGCAGCAGCACGAACTGACCACCGTCCAACAGGGGGAGCGGCAGGGCGTTGAGCACCGCCAGGTTGATCGAGATCAGCGCTGTGAACAGAAACAGGCTGTCGCCGCCCTGCTTCGCCAGGGAGGCACCCATCTCGACAATCTTGACCGGACCGGACACCTGGCCGGCGGTTTCACCGAAGTGGGTGGCCAGGGTGACAAACCCGTCGACCGTGCGGCGGGTCAGCACCGCAAACTGGCGATTGGCCTGGAGCATCGGTTCGAGCGGGCCTGTGGGGGCCCGGAACACCTCGCTGCCGTTGGGTTGGAGCTGGGCGCCGATGCGGCCGATGCCGCCCTGATCGTCAGGGGTGAGCTCCAGAGTGACCCGGCCGTCACCGCGCGCCGCCTCGAGGCGCAGGCTCCGTTGCGGCGCCGCCTTGATCTCGTCCACCAGATCGGCCACGGCCTGCTGGCCTCCCTGGAGTTCCACGCCCTCCAACCGCACGATCCGATCCCCCGGCAGCAGGCCGGCGGCCGCAGCAGGCTGACCGGGCTGGACCGCCGCCACCAGCACCCCGGGAGTGGCACTGAAGCCGGCTGGAATGCCCACCACCACGCCCTGGGCCACCAGCACCAGCCAGGCCAGGAGCAGGTTGGCCATCACGCCGGCGGCAATCACCAGGGCCCGCTGGGGCAGCGGCCGATTGCGCAGCAGATCCGGATCATCGGCGGGAAAGGCGCAGTCGTCCTCATCGTCGGGGAAGGCGACGAAGCCCCCCAGGGGGATGGCCCGCAGGGCGAACTGCACGCCCCGGCGGCGGCGTTCCAGCAGCACCGGGCCGAAACCGATCGAGAAGCTGCTGACCCGGATGCCCTGCCAGGTGGCGGCAAAGAAATGACCCGCTTCGTGCACCACGATCAGACCAGCCAGGATCGCCAGTGCGGTGAGAACACCCATGCAGGCTCAGTCCACGCAGTTCAACCCATTGTGGTGGGTGAGGTGCTGGCGATGTGGTCGCTGCCGAAGTAGGGGACCAGCGCCGCCGGCAGCCGCACACTGCCATCGCTCTGTTGCCCGTTCTCGAGCAGGGCGGCC
Source organism: Synechococcus sp. CCY9202 (assembly GCF_034931685.1). NCBI lineage: Bacteria > Bacillati > Cyanobacteriota > Cyanophyceae > Synechococcales > Synechococcaceae > Synechococcus > Synechococcus sp. CCY9202. Next base: position 2,524 of record NZ_JAYGID010000045.1, on the reverse strand, counting down.
ATGGTGCGCCCCACCGCCAGACCACTGCCGTTGAGGGTGTGGACCAAGCGGGTGCCCTTGCCTTCCTTCATGCGAATCGCGGAGCGGCGGGCCTGGAAGTCGCCGCAGGTGCTGCAGCTCGAGATCTCGCGATAGGCACCGGCGCCCGGCAGCCAGACCTCCAGGTCATAGGTGCGGGCCGCCGAGAAGCCCAGATCGCCGGTGCAGAGCTCGATCGTGCGGTAGGGGAGATCCAGGGCCTCGAGCACGGCCTCCGCATCGGCCGTGAGCTGGGCATGGGCCGCCTCGGAGTGATCGGGGTGGCAGAACCAGTACAACTCGACCTTGTGGAACTGGTGCAACCGGATCAGCCCCCGGGTGTCGCGCCCGTAGGAGCCGGCCTCGCGGCGGAAACAGGGGGTGAAGGCCACGTAGCGGAGCGGCAACTGGTCGGCCGGAATGACCTCATCGCGATGCAGTGAGGTGACCGGCACCTCGGCGGTGGGGGTGAGCCAGAGGTCGTCGTCGGCGCAGCGGAAGCTTTCCTCGGCGAACTTGGGCAGCTGGCCCGAGCCGGTGAGGCTGGCGCTGTTCACCAGGATCGGCGGCAGCACCTCGCGGTACCCCTTGCTGGCGTGGAGATCGATCATGAAGTTGATCAGGGCCCGCTCCAGCCGTGCGCCCTGGCCCAGCAAGGTCACGAAACGGCTCTGGGCGATGCGCACGCTCCTCTCGGTCTCGAACAGCCCCAACCGCTCGGCGATCTGCCAGTGCTCCTGGAGGCCGGAGGCTTCGCGCGGGGTTCCCCAGCGCTTCACCTCAACGTTGTCAGCTTCGCTGCGACCATCCGGCGTTTCAGCCGCCGGCAGGTTGGGAAGGGTGAGCAGCCGGTCACGCAGCTGGGCCGAGAGCTGCTTCTCCCGTTCTTCCAGCTCCGCCACCTGCCCCTTGAGGCGGTTGCCGGCGTCGCGCAGCTCCTGGACAGCCTCGCCGCGGGGGTCTGCGCCTGCCTTGATGCGCTGGCCGACCTCCTTGCCAACCCGGTTTCCTTCGGCCTGCAGGTCGCTGCGCTGTTCTTCCAGATCGCGTTGTTGCTGGGCGGCCTGCTGCAGATCGCCGAGATCGAGCACCATGCCGCGCCGCCCGAGTTGCTGGCTGATCCACTCGGGGTTATCGCGCAGCAGGCGCTGATCCAGCACAGTCAGAAGGGCAGTTGCCGGCAGCCTAAGGGCCGGGGATCAGGACTTCCGGCCCTGTTCTGCCAGGCCGGCTTCAGAGCACCTGCACCACTTCGCTCACTTCAGGAATCGATTCACGCAGCTTGCGCTCGATGCCCATCTTGAGGGTCATGGTGCTGCTGGGGCAGGAACCGCAGGCCCCCTGCAGACGCACTTTGACGATCGGGCCATCGATCTCCACCACTTCCACGTTGCCGCCGTCCGCCATCAGGTAGGGACGCAGCTCATCGAGCACCCTCTCCACATTCTCGATGGTGAGCGCGCGTGGATCGGCGGTCAGCGCGCTGGATTCGGAGGTGGGGGTGTCGGTGCTCATGGCTTCCATGCGTCGGTCGTCAGATTCACCTTAGAAAGACCGCCGCCGGGCTGGTTGCCGCGGAGCTGTTCGCTCAGGAGTGATCCAGCTCGGAGAAGAGACTGTCGCTGGGATCCTGTTTCCCTGCTGCCTTCCAGCGGATCACAAGGGCCTGAATATTTTTGCGGTAATCGGCGTGCCGTCGCAGGCTCACCACCAGATAGGCCGCAAAGGAGGGGAGCCCAAGCAGCAGCAGTGGCGGGGAGATGAGTCCAGCAAGCACGGCCAGCAGCAGCAGCACGACGGCGTAGAGGGCCGTGGTCCGGTCGAACTGGCCGGGAGGAACACGCCGTCCGGTGGAGAGTGCCCAGGCAAGGGCTCGGATCTCGAAGGGTTTGGTACGGAACTGCACCTTCTGGTCGCCCAGAGCCATGCCGCTCCAGCGCGTTCGGCCTTCCGCAAGTTTCGAAAGCAACCGGGCCCGCTGACTGACCGCACGCTGCACGGCCCACATCGGCAGCCTGGCAATCAATTCGCCATCCGCATCGCTGAGGGCGTAGCCGATCTGCGTGTGCCGGGATCGTTCCAGGGAGGCCTGCCGTCCGGGATCGACTTTGCCGCGGCGACGGGCCACGTCCTGGGCGGCTGCGAACAGGGCTGCCTCATGGCCGACGCGCTGTGTCATGGATCGCTTCGGAATGGCAGGCGAACGAAGAAGCCCAGACCAGTCAGGGCAGGCCCGGTGGTGCCCCGGGGCTAGGAGTTTGTCGCCCGAAACCAGCAGCGCCAGCGAGCACAAGAACTTGCTGAGCCAATGGTCTTGGTTATCGGCATCTCAATGCCGGTGATTCCGGCCAATCTTCGGTTGCCGCACTGGCAGCCAGAGGGGCTGTCCCCTCAAGCTGCCAGTGCTGCTTTGAACCTGAACAACTTGTTGATGTTGTGGGTCAGGCACCAGAGCGCCCATTCACCGTTCACGTTGTCCAGGCCGCGCAGGAGAAAGCGGCGCAGC
>NZ_JAYGID010000044.1:0-23627 GCF_034931685.1 Synechococcus sp. CCY9202 | reverse complement strand
TGGTGGCCCTGGCCGACGGCCTGGAGCGGCTGCCCCTGCTGGCCGGTCTGCTCGCCCAGGCCAGCAGCCCCCCCCTGACGGCGCTGCAGCGCACCTGGCCGGAGCTGGTGGAGCTGGCCGCGGTGCTGCGCCACACCCTGGTGGACGATCCACCGCTGAGCCTCAGCGACGGCGGCCTGATCCACGACAGCGTCGATGCCCGCCTCGATGGCCTGCGCAACCAGCTCGACGACCAGGACACCTGGCTGGAACAGCAGGAAGCCCTGGAGCGCCGCGCCAGCGGCAACCCCAACCTGCGCCTGCAGTATCACCGCACCTTCGGCTACTTCCTCTCGGTCAGCCGCGCCAAGGCCGCCTCAGTGCCGTCGCACTGGATCCGCCGCCAGACCCTGGCCAACGAAGAACGCTTCGTGACCCCCGAGCTCAAGGGCCGCGAAGGCCGCATCCTGCAGCTGCGGACCCGGGCCGCCCAGCGGGAGTACGAGCTGTTCTGCGCCCTGCGCGAGCAGGTGGGGGAGCGGGCCGCCGTGATCCGGGAGGCGGCGCGGCGGGTGGCCGAGCTCGATGGGATCGCCTCTCTGGCGGAGGTGGCGGCCACCGGTGGCTACTGCCGCCCTGAGATCGTCGAAGGGCGCGAGCTCTGGATCGACGCGGGCCGCCATCCGGTGGTGGAGCAGCTGCTGGTGGAGGAGTCCTTCACGGCCAACAGCCTGAGGCTGGGGTCTGCGCCGCACGCCGCCACCGTTCCGGATCTGCTGGTGCTCACCGGTCCGAATGCCAGCGGCAAGAGCTGCTATCTGCGCCAGAGCGGGTTGCTGCAGCTGATGGCCCAGATCGGCAGCTGGATTCCGGCCCGCAGTGCCCGCCTCGGCATTGCCGATCGGATCTTCACCCGCGTCGGCGCCGTCGACGACCTGGCCAGCGGCCAGTCCACCTTCATGGTGGAGATGGCCGAAACCGCCAACATCCTCCACCACGCCACCAGCCATTCCCTGGTGCTGCTCGATGAGATCGGCCGGGGCACCGCCACCTTCGATGGACTTTCGATCGCCTGGGCCGTGGCCGAGCACCTGGCCGAACGGATCGGTGCCCGCACGATCTTCGCCACCCATTACCACGAGCTCAATGAGCTGGCCGATCTGCTGCCCAACGTGGCCAATGCCCAGGTGCTGGTGCAGGAAACCGGCGACGAGCTGGTGTTCCTGCATCAGGTGGTGACGGGCGGCGCCAGCCGCAGCTACGGCATCGAGGCGGCCCGCCTGGCCGGGGTGCCGCCGGTGGTGGTGCAGCGGGCCCGCCAGGTGCTCGATCGGATCGAGGCCAACAGCCACGTGGCGGTGGGGCTGGAGCCAGAGGCCTGAGCGACCAGGCTGACCCCTCCCTTCGGCTCTCAGGCGTTCGCGGCCAGCCAGGCGTGACGCAGCAGGGCATTGGCAGCCGCGCCGACCAGACCGGCACCACCGCGGCTGCCCTCCAGGCGGATCTGGGCCAGACCGCTGCGGGCCAGGCGGCGCTTGCTCTCCAGCACCCCCACGAAGCCCACCGGCATGCCGATCACCAGGGCCGGTGCCACGCAGCCAGGCGCCATCGGGGCAGGCGCCACCTGCCCAGGTGCCATCGGATCGTGAGCAGGAGATGGGCAGGCCAGATCGATCAGGCACTCCAGCGCGGTGGGGGCACTGCCGATCAGCACCACGGCACCGGGATGCTCCGCCAGGGCCCGCGCCATGCCCGCCGCCGCACGGGTACTGCCGGCCGGCGCCACCGCCGGAGCCCAGGCCAGCACGCTATGGACCGGGTTGGCGAAGGTGCGCCGCGCCATCGGCGTCACCGCCGCCGCGGCCATGGCCGTATCCGTGAGGATCGCCGTTCCGGCCGACAGGGCCGCCAGGCCCGCTTCGCAGGCCCCCGTGCTGAAGCGCAGCAGGGGGGCCAGCGCCGGATCGCCGCTGCTGTGCACCAGCCGTTCGAGCACCTCCTGCTCCACGCCGCGGAAACCCGTCTCCCCCAACCAGGCGTGGATGCGGCGCAGGCTTTCGGTGAAGATCGGATGGTCGAAACCGGCCGCCGCTCCAGGGCTGCCCTCCGCTTCCCTTTCGTTTCCCCTGTCGTTCTCCAGCCCCTGCCGCTCCATCCGGCCGCGCCGCACCGATGCCGATCCATCTCTACTGGGGCGACGATGAAGCCGCCCGCCAGCGGGCCGTGGAGGCCCTGGTGACCGAGCTGGTGGATCCGGCCTGGGCTTCGATCAACCTCAGCCGCCTCGATGGCAACGACTCCGGCCAGGCCGCCCGGGCCCTGGAAGACGCACGCACCCCGCCCTTCGGCAGCGGAGCGCGGCTGGTGGTGCTGCAGCGCAGCCCCTTCACCAGCCAGTGTCCGGCGGAGCTGGCGGCCCAGATGGAGGCCTGCCTGGAGCTGGTGCCCGAGACCTGCCACCTGCTGCTGGTGAGCAGCAACAAACCCGACGCCCGCCTGCGCCTCACCAAGGCCCTCAAGGCGGTGGCCCGGGAACGGAGCTTCACCCTGCCGGCCGCCTGGGACGGGGCCGGCCAGCTGGATCTGGTGACCCGCACGGCCCAGGAACTCGGCCTGAGCCTGGAGCCGGCCGCCGCCGAGGCCCTGTGCGAGGCGATCGGCAGCGACAGCGCCCGGCTGGCCAGTGAGCTGGAAAAGCTGGCGCTCTATGCCGGTGCCGCCCCGGGATCCTCAGCGGCGACACCCACAGCCCGCCCGATCAACGTCGCCGCGGTGCAGGCCCTGATCGGCAGCCATGCCACCACCAGCCTGGCCGTGGGCGACGCCCTGCTGGCGGGGCGTCCCGCCGACGCCATCGCCCTGGTGGACAACCTGCTGGAGGTGAACGAACCCGCTCTGCGGATCGTGGCGGCGCTCACCAGTCAGATCCGGGGCTGGCTGTGGGTGAGCCTGCTGGACAAAACGGGCGAGACCGACGTGGCGACCATCGCCAAGGCCGCCGGCATCGGCAACCCCAAGCGGATCTACGTGATGCGCAAACAGCTCCGCGGCCGCGGCCCGGGGCCGCTGCTGAAGCTGCTCAGCCAGCTGCTGGAGGTGGAGGCCGCCCTGAAGCGGGGCGCAGCGCCGGGCGATGCCTTCCGCGACGGCTTCCTGCTCGCCGGGGGCATCGCCCTTGACCATGCGGGCCGATAATCGCCCGTTCCCGCCGCGTCCGACCCGCCGATGGCCCTGCTCGTCCAGAAGTTCGGGGGCACCTCGGTGGCCGACGTGGAGCGGATCCGGGCCGTGGCCCGGCGGGTGGCCGCCTGCCGCGAGGAGGGCCACGACCTGGTGGTGGTGGTCTCGGCGATGGGCCACACCACCGACGAACTGACCAGCCTGGCCCGGGCCCTCAGCAGCGATCCGCCCCAGCGCGAGATGGACATGCTGCTGTCCACAGGCGAACAGGTCTCGATCGCCCTGCTCTCGATGGCCCTGCACGCCGAAGGGGTGCCGGCCGTCTCGATGACCGGCACCCAGGCGGGGATCATCACCGAGTCGTCCCACGGGCGGGCCCGCATCCTCGAGATCCGCACCGAGCGGCTGCAGCGGCTGCTGGCCGATGGCCAGGTGGTGGTGGTGGCCGGCTTCCAGGGCACCAGCAGCGGCCGGGCCGGCACCCCCGAGATCACCACCCTGGGCCGGGGCGGCTCCGATACCTCGGCCGTGGCCCTGGCCGCCGCCCTCGGGGCCGCCGCCTGCGAGATCTACACCGATGTTCCCGGCGTGCTCACCACCGATCCCCGCAAGGTGGCCGACGCCCAGCTGATGGACACGGTCACCTGCGACGAGATGCTGGAGCTGGCCAGCCTCGGCGCGGCGGTGCTGCATCCGCGGGCGGTGGAGATCGCCCGCAACTACGGCATGCCCCTGGTGGTCCGCTCCAGCTGGAGCGACGCCCCCGGCACCCGCCTGACCAGCGGCGCCCCCCGGTCGATCGGCAGCGAAGGCCTGGAGCTGGGCAAGCAGGTGGACGCGGCGGAGCTGCAGGTCGATCAGGCCGTGCTGGCCCTGGCCCATGTGCCCGACTGCCCCGGCGTGGCCGCCCAGCTGTTCGAGGCGCTGGGGGCCGCGGGGCTGAACGTCGACCTGATCGTGCAGGCCACCCACGAGGGCGCCAGCAACGACATCGCCTTCACCCTGCACCAATCCGAGATGGAGGCGGCCCGCGCGGTCTGTGAGCAGGTGCTGGCGGCCATGGGAGCTGGGGCGGCCCTGCTCAGCGCCGAAGGCGGCATGGCGAAGCTCAGCATCGCCGGGGCCGGCATCATGGGTCGCCCCGGGGTGGCCGCCCGCCTGTTCGACACCCTCGCCCGCGACGGCATCAACCTGCGGCTGATCGCCACCAGCGAGGTGAAGGTGAGCTGCCTGGTGGAGGGTCCCCAGGGCAGCAAGGCGCTGCGGTCTGCGGCCCAGGCCTTTGAGCTGGGCGAGCAACAGCTGCGCCACGATCCGCCGCCCTGCCATCTGGGCGATCCGGCCGTCCGCGGCGTGGCCCTCGATCGCGATCAGGCCCAGGTGGCGGTGCGGCAGGTGCCGGACCGGCCCGGCACTGCCGCCGCGATCTGCCGCGCCCTGGCCGACAACGGCATCAGCCTCGACGCCATCGTGCAGTCGGAGCGCACCCACGGCAGCCCCGGCCACCTCAGCCGCGACATGAGCTTCATCCTGCGCAAGGGTGACCTGGTCCAGGCGGAACGGGCCCTGGCGCAGCTGCTGAAGCAATGGCCCGGCACCCGCTTCGAGGAAGGTCCGGCGATCGCCCGGGTGAGTGCGGTGGGTGCGGGCATGCCCTGCACCGCCGGCACCGCCGCCCGCATGTTCCGCAGCCTGGCCGATGCCGGCATCAACATCGAGCTGATCGCCACCAGCGAAATCCGCACCAGTTGCGTGGTGGCGGAGGCCGATGGCGTGGCGGCCCTGCGGGTGGTCCATGGCGCCTTCGGCCTGGGCGGCGGCGTGCAGCACCGGGCCGAAGGCAGTGAAGCCCCGGCCTGAGCGGCCTCAGCGCCGCACCAGAAACGGCAACGCGATCAGCAGCAGCCCCACGATCAGCTGGGGCAGCACGCCGGGCAGGAAAAAGGGCACGATCATCAGCAGGATGCCGCTCACCAGAGGGACCAGCGCATCCTGCTTACGGCCATACAGCACGAAGGCCATGCCCACGAAGCCGAGCATGAGGCTGAACATCAGCTCGGCGGGGCTTGGCATCAGGCCCTGCCCACCAGCTTCTGGCGCAGCTGCTTGATCCGATCGCGGAGATTGGCGGCCTCCTCGAACTCGAGGTTCTTGGCCGCCGCCTTCATCTTGTCCTCCAGCTGGGTGATCAGTTCCGGGAGCGATTCCAGCGGCACCGCATTGTTCTCAGCCTGCTCAGTCGCCTCTTCAAGCTGTTCATCACTCAACCGGCGGGAGACCTCCAGGAAGGCGAGGATGGCATTGCCAGCCGGCTTTCCAGCCGGGGTGGGGGTGATGCCGTTGGCCGCGTTGTAGGCCTGCTGGATGGCGCGGCGGCGCTCGGTTTCTGAGATCGCCTTCTCCATGCTCTCGGTGAGGTTGTCGGCATAGAGCAGTGCCACCCCTTCCACATGGCGGGCCGCCCGCCCGATCGTCTGGATCAAGGAGCGTTCGGCTCGCAGGAAGCCTTCCTTGTCGGCATCGAGAATCGCCACCAGCGACACCTCCGGCAGATCGAGGCCTTCGCGCAGCAGGTTCACCCCCACCAGCACGTCGTACACCCCGTTGCGCAGGTCCTGGATGATCTCGATCCGCTCGATCGAGTGAATCTCGGAGTGCAGATAGCGCACCCGCACGCCGTTCTCGGCCAGGTAGTCGCTGAGGTCTTCCGCCATCCGCTTGGTGAGGGTGGTGATCAGCACCCGCTCCTGCTTCTCGGCCCGGACGCGGATTTCCCCCAGCAGGTCGTCCACCTGCCCCTCGGTGGGACGCACCTCCACGATCGGGTCGAGCACGCCGGTGGGGCGAATCACCTGCTGCACCACCTGATCCTGGCTCTGGGCCAGCTCCCAGCTGCCTGGTGTGGCACTCACGAAGATCGTCTGCTGCGCCTTCTGCCAGAACTCCTCCCCCTTGAGCGGGCGGTTGTCGGCGGCGCTGGGCAGGCGGAACCCATGCTCGATCAACACACTCTTGCGGCTCTGATCGCCGTTGTACATGGCCTGCAGCTGGGAGCAGGTGACGTGACTTTCGTCCACCACCAGCAGCCAGTCGTCCGGGAAGTAATCGATCAGGCACTCCGGCGGCGTGCCGGCCGGCCGGCCGGCCAGGTGACGGGCGTAGTTCTCGACGCCGTTGCAGTAGCCCACCTGCTCCAGCATCTCGAGGTCGTAGGTGGTGCGCTGCTCAAGGCGCTGGGCCTCCAGCAAGCGGCCCTGGCTGTTGAGCAGGTCAAGCCGCTGGCGCAGCTCGGCGCGGATCTCGCCAATGGCTTCGGCCAGGCGCTCCTTCGGCGTCACGAAGTGCTTGGCCGGATAGATGTTGATGGTTTCAAGACTCTGAAGAATCTCGCCGGTGGTGGGATCGACGTAGCGGATCGCCTCCACTTCATCGCCGAACAGCTCCACCCGCACCAGGCGATCTTCATAGGCGGGGCCGATCTCCAGAACATCGCCGCGCACACGGAAGCGACCGCGGGAGATCTCCAGATCGTTGCGGGAGTATTGATTGTTGACCAGCTCCCGCAGCGACGCGCGGAGATTGAGCGTGTCGCCCACCTGAAACTTCACCGCCGCCTTGAGGTACTCCGATGGAATACCGAGGCCGTAGATGCAGCTGATCGAGGCCACCACGATCACATCGCGGCGCTCGAACAAGGAACGGGTGGCCGAGTGGCGCAGCATGTCGATCTCCTCGTTGATCGACGCCGTTTTGGCGATGTAGGTATCGCTGACCGGCACGTAGGCCTCTGGCTGGTAGTAGTCGTAATAGGAGATGAAGTATTCGACGGCGTTCGTCGGGAAAAATTCGCGCAGTTCATTGCAGAGCTGCGCCGCCAGAGTCTTGTTGTGGGCCAGCACCAGGGCAGGCCGCCCGGTGCGGGCGATCACATTGGCGATCGTGAAGGTCTTGCCGGTGCCGGTGGCTCCCAGCAGGGTCTGATAACGCTCACCACCTTCAACCCCGCCCACGAGGGCCTCGATGGCGGTGGGCTGGTCGCCCTTGGGCTCGTAGGGAGCGTGCAGCTGAAAGGCCATCGGGCCATTCTCACGGTTGTGGCCGATCAGTGCTGCCCGCCCGGCTACGGGTTGCCGGCCTCAGCCCCGCTCCAGACCGAACACCCTCAGAACCGCGCCGGTGAGCAAGGTGTAGACCAACGCTCCCAGCACGGCACTGACCAGGCCGTTGCGCAGCCGGAACTCCGGGATCAGAGAGGCCGCCAGGGCAAACAGCGCCACGGTGATCAGGCCGTCGAACAGCCAGCTGATCGGCGCGATCAGCCCGCCCAGGCTGGTGATCACCCAGAGGGGTGCCAGCAGCAACTTCAGCAGCGGCGCCAGCAGCGCCCCCAGCAGGCTGATCACGATCACAGCCAGCACCGCCGCGCCGAAGCCCTGCATCTCCACCCCCAGGGGCAACTGGGCAACGATCAGCAGCACCACGGCCCGGATCGGCCACTGCAACAGCCAGGCCAGTGAACCCATCGATCCTTCGACGCAGGGAATGCCACGAGGCTAAACAAGGCCCCAGCAAGGCGCTAGGCAAGCTGCTGGCACAGCAGCTTGCCTAGCCAAACAGCCGGCGCCTGACCGGGTGCCTGCGATTCAGCGATCAGCTGGCACAGCGTTCGTCGCAGCTGCTGCCAGAGCCACCGGCGCCAGGGCATCGCGCAGACCGCGCACCACCGCCACCATCGCCAGTTCATCGTCAAGCCGGTTCACGGCGGAGCCCACACCCACGCCGGCGGCACCGGCGGCGATGGCCAGCGGCAGGGTGACAGCGGAGAGGCCGGAGGCGCAGAGCACCGGCACGGTCACGGCGCGGCTGAGGGCATGGGCGGCCGCCAGGGTGGGCGCCGCCTTCTCGATCAGGCCGAGACTGCCGGGGCTGAACGGCCGGGCACTGGTGCCGCCTTCGGTCTGGATCAGATCGGCGCCGGCGGCCACCAGATCGATGGCGAGCTGCTCCTGCTGATCCAGGGGCAGCACGTGGGGCACGGTCACCGAGAGCACCCCATCGCCGAGCAGCTCGCGGCTGCGGCGGGTGAGCGCCAGCACGTCCTCGGCCCCGAAGATGCGGCCCTGGGGGTAGAAGCTGTCGTAGTTGCCGATCTCCACCATGGCGGCGCCAGCGGCCACCGCTGCGGGGAACAGCTCGGGATCCACCGCAGACACGCAGATCGGCAGACCCGAGGCGGCGGCCGCCAGGGTCACCAGCTCCGGATCACAGGCCACATCGATCAGGTCGGCGCCACCGGCACCGGCGGCTCGGCTGATCCGCTGCACGGCAGCGGCATCAAAGTTGGAGAGACCGGCGATCACCTTCAGGGCCCGGCGCTCGGCGATGGCGCGCTGCAGGGAGCTGGGCAGGCTGGACAGACGCGACATCGGCGGCGCAGAGAGCTGGATTCGTGATTCTCCCATCTGAAACCGTGAACCCCCACGAAGCGCCAGCTGGGGCCCCGGCCAAGGCCCAGCCGCACTGGAGCGCCGACCATCTGCGCCTGCACCAGCTGCTGCGTCAGCAACCCCAGCTGCTGCCCGCCGGCGCACCCCTGCTGCTGGCCGTCTCCGGCGGGCAGGATTCGATGGCGATGACGGGCCTGCTGCTGGATCTGACACGCCTGCATGGCTGGTCGCTGCAGCTCTGGCATGGCGACCATGGCTGGCGGCCGGAATCGGGCCAGCAGGCCGCCGAACTGGCCCAGTGGGCCCAGCAGCACGGGCTGGCGCTGCAGATCGATCGCGCCGAAGCGCTGGCGCCCAACGAAGCAGCGGCGCGGCACTGGCGGTACACGCGGCTGGCCCACTGGGCCGAGCGGCTGGGCTGCCAGCGGGTGGTGACGGCCCACACCGCCAGCGACCGGGCTGAAACCCTGCTGCTGCACCTGGCCCGCGGCAGCCATCGGCGCGGCCTGGCCAGCCTGCGGCGCCAGCGCCCCCTGCTGGAGCCAGCACCGCCAGATCCCGCTGCCGAGACAGCGATCCAGCTGGTGCGGCCACTGTTGCTGTTCAGCCGCAGCGACACGGCCCGTCTCTGCCGCGAGCTGGGCCTGCCGGTCTGGACGGACCCCAGCAATACCGATCCCCGCTTCGCTCGCAATCGGCTGCGGCAGGAGGTGCTGCCGGTGCTGGAGCAGCTCCATCCCGGCGCCACCCGACGGATCGGCGCCCAGGCCGAAAGGCTGGCCGGGGAACTGGAGCGGGACGAGGAACTCGTTGCACTGGCCCTGGCCGGCCTGCATGCCACTCCCGCGACTTCCACCCACGAGGTTTTCACCCACGAGGCTTCCTCCCTCGGCCGGCAGCTGCAACGGGCGCCGCTGGTGGCCCTCAGCCTGGCCAGCCAACGGGCCCTGCTGCAGCACTGGCTGAGCCAGCACAACCTGCAGCCTCTCTCCAGCCGTCAGCTGGAGACGCTGCTGGCCCGCCTGGCGCCGCGCCGCGGTCCTGGCCGGCTCGATCTGGCCGGAGGCTGGCGCTTGTGCTGGGATCGCAGCACACTGGCCCTGCTTGGGCCCACCGCCGGATCGCCGCTGCATGACTGAGACCCAGGACCACCTCTACGCGGCCGTGGAACTGGCCTACAGCGAGGCCCGGTGGTCCGAGGCCCTGTCCATCGGTCAGCAGCTGCTGGGGCAACTGGATCCAGCAGCGAATGCCTCGCTGAAGGTGCGCCTGGAGCTGCTGCTAGGCCACATTCAGCTCTATGGCTTCGGGAATGCCAACGCTGCCGCCGAGCACTACACCACGGTGAGTCAGGCCAGGCCGGCCCCGATCCTCCTGGACATCGCCCAGCAGGGGCTGGAGCATTGCCAGGTGTTGCTCGGCGGCAGCGCGGGGGCTGCACCGGTGCTGGACGGCATCGAGCAAGGGGATGTCGTCCCGGAGGGCTCGTTGCTGGGGAACTCCGATCCTGATCAAGAGCGTGGCGAAGCAGAGAATCCGGCAACCCCAGCGCCAGCTCTGGACGGCACAGCTGCAGCCACAGGCCTGGAAGACGGATCGACGCCGGAGACAATCGAAACAGCCGGTGCGACAGACGCGGCGTTCCCCTTCACGCCCACGGCGGTGGCCAGGGGAGGAATCGCCATGCCTGCGGCGGCCATGCCCTGGATGGTGGATCTGGGAGCCAGCGATCCCGGAGCCCAGCCCGCGGCAGATGGCGCCGTGGCGATGGCCTCCAATCCCTTTCTGCAAGCTTCACCAGTGATGCCGGCGGGTATCACCGTGCCGCACTTACAGGCGGATCCCCAAGAAGCCGCTGCTGAACCCACAGCGCCGGTGGCTGCAGTGATGGCTGTTGCACCGATCGCGGTGGAGGTGGTGGATGAACCCGAGCTCATCGAGGTGAACCAGGCTGATCTCACCCGGGCCGAGGAGATCGAGGTGGTTCCTGTGGAAGCCAAAGGTGGGGCCAGCCCCCCCCTGGAGAAGACCGAGGAGGCAGAAGTTACCGTTCCGCCGCCCCTGTTCACTCCGGAGGAAGAGGAGGAGCTGGCCCGCGGACTGCTGCGGGTGGTGCTGCGCTGAGGGCGCACGCACCACTCCTGACAGAAGCGGGCGTTCAACAACCGGCGATCAACCGGCCACGGCAGCGGAGCGGCGGCGGCGGGTGCGTCCGACCGGCTCCTCCTCCTTGACCGACACCTGCCGGACGGCTGCGGCAGGTGCAGCCACAGGGGGTGCCACCGCGACAGCGGCGGCAGATGCGGGCGCTGATGCAACGGCCGCTGCAGCGGCCACTGGTTGACGCTGGGGGGCGCCGTTGCCGTTGCGGATGATCTCCCTCCCGCCATCACGACGACCTCGCGGCGCGGGACGGGTATCGGGTTCGGCATCAGCGCGCCCCTTGTAGGCAGGCGTACCGGCCGGGGCGGGCTGCACCAGGCAGATGATCAGCGGCTCCACCTGCAGCTCTCGGCGCAGGCGACGCTGCAGCCCCAGTTCGATCTCGCGCTGCACACCGACCCAGTCCACGTCGGGAGCGTTGCCGCCGCTGTTCCGGGCCAACTGACTCCAGCGATTCTCGAGCACCCAGTTGATCTCGCGCTCGGTCCAGACCGAGAGCTTGCGGGCATCGGCGGTGGTGACCACGCCGCGCAGATTCACCCGGGGCGGGGCCGCCATCACACCATCGGTGCTGATCACGGTGAGCAGGTTGATCACGCCGTCTTCCGCCAGCTGCTGGCGCTCCTTGAGCACGCGCGCATCGACGATGCCGTTGCGGGAGGCATCCAGCAGCTCGATGCCGGCCTTGACTGCTTCTCCTTTGCGGATCGAATCGGGGGTGAGTTCGACGACATCGCCGTTATCGATCAGCAGCATGTTGTCGGCGGGCACCCCCATCGACTGGGCCGTCTTGCTGTGGCAGACGAGCATGCGGTGCTCACCGTGCACCGGCACGAAGTACTTGGGCCGGGTGAGGGCCAGCATCAACTTCTGGTCTTCCTGGCAACCATGACCCGAGACGTGGATGCCTTCGCCCTTGCCATACACCACCTTGGCGCCGAGCATCATCAGGCGGTCAATCGTGTTGACAACGGAGATGGTGTTGCCCGGAATCGGACTGGCCGAGAAGATGATCGTGTCGCTGCTTTTCACCTGGACCTGCGGGTGCTCACCGCGGGAGATGCGGCTCAGGGCGGCCAGCGGCTCACCCTGACTGCCCGTCATCAGCAGCAGGGTTTCGCGATCGGGCAGATCGCGGATCTGCTTGATCGGCACGAACAGTTCATCGGGGGCACGCATGTAGCCGAGCTCCCGGGCCTTGGCGATCACATTGAGCATCGACCGACCCAGCAGGCCGACTTTGCGGCCGTTCTTGAGCGCCAGTTCCAGAATCATCGCCACCCGATGGATCGAGCTGGCGAAGGTGGTGATGATCACCCGACCCTCAGCCTGGGCGATGTGCTGGTCGAGTTTGGGGAACACGGCCCGCTCCGAGGGCGTGAAGCCGGGTACCTCCGCATTGGTGGAGTCGCTGAACAGACACAGCACACCTTGCTCGCCATAGTGGGCCAAGCGGGCCATGTCGAAGTGCTCGCCGTCGACCGGCGTATGGTCGAACTTGAAATCACCGGTGAACACCACCACTCCGACCGGCGTGGTGACCGCCAGGGTGAAGCTGTCCGCCATGGAGTGGGTGTTGCGGATGAACTCCACCTTGAAGTGCTTGCCCACCTGCACCACATCACGTGGCCCCACTGTCTGAATCACCGTGCGATCGGTGACACCGGCTTCCTCCATCTTTCCCTGCAACAGGGACATGGCCAGGCGGGGGCCATAGATCACGGGGATGGTGAAGTTCTTAAGGTGGTGGGGGATGCCACCGATGTGATCTTCGTGACCATGGGTCACGATCATCCCGCGGATCCGTTTCTGATTCTCACGCAGATAGCTGGTGTCGGGCAGCACCACGTTGACGCCGTGCATGCCATCGCTGGGGAAGGCCAGGCCGGCATCGACGAGCATGATGTCGTCGCCGTATTCGAACACGCAGGTATTCTTGCCGATCTCATGCAGGCCCCCCAGGGGAATCACCCGCAGCGCCGGGGTCTTGCCATTGGCGCCGGGGGAGGAGCTTGGACGAGCGTGGCCGTTCTGATTGGTCATGTAGGAAAAAGGAAAGAAGAAAAAGAAAGAGACCGATGAAGCGAGCGTAAGGACGGATGGCGGTCCGTCGTCGGGCAGCGCAAGCCTTGGCGTCAGGTAGGACGCAGGGCAGCCAGGACAGAGATGAGGCGTTGTCGCACGTCGGTATCAGCGGAAAGAAGGGGAAGACGGGGAGCACCCACCGGCCAGCCGCAGATCTCCAGGGCGGCTTTGACGGGGATGGGATTGGTGGTGCAGAACAGGGCTTTGCACAGGGGCAGCAGCTGCTCATGCAGCGCCAGGGCAGCGGCGGCCTCGCCAGCGAGGAAGGCCTGGATCATGGCCTTGATCTGGGGGCCGGCCACGTGGCTGGCGACGCTGACCACCCCGACGGCCCCGACGGCCAGCATTGGCAGGGTGAGGGCATCGTCGCCGCTGTAGATCGCCAGCCGATCCCCGCAGAGCAGGCGCAGCTGGCTCACTTCTTCGGTGGTGCCGCTGGCGGCCTTGAAACTGACCACGTTGGGCAGATCCAGCAGGCGAACCACGGTGTCGGGGGCCAGGCTGCAGGCGGTGCGTCCGGGGATGTTGTAAAGCATCAGCGGCAGCTGGGGCGCTGCCTCGGCCACAGCCCGGAAATGGGCTTCCAGGCCCGCCTGGGGAGGCTTGTTGTAATACGGCACCACCACCAGGGCGGCATCGGCACCCAAGGCAGCCGCGGCTCGGGTGGCCTCCACCGCCTCGGCTGTGCAGTTGCTGCCGGAGCCGGCAATCAGTCGGGCCCGGCCGTCGATCGCCTCCTTCACGGCGGCGAACAGACGGTGCTCCTCCTCCCAGCTGAGGGTGGGAGATTCGCCGGTGGTTCCGCACACCAGCACCCCATCGGAGCCATGGCTGACCAGGTGATCGGCGAGGCGGCCAGCCAGCTCCAGGTCCACCGACCCATCGGCGGCAAAGGGGGTCACCATGGCGGTGACGACCCGGCCGAAGGGCGCGTTCATCCAGGGCGATGGTGCCGTGTTCCCAGGGCTCAAGCGGCACCTCCGGCAGAAACGGTCGCCGCCGTCAGGCCGGCAGGATCGCGCAGCAGCTCGGCGATCTGGATGGCATTGAGGGCCGCACCCTTGCGGATCTGATCACCGCAGAGCCAGAGCTCCAGCGCGTTGGGATCGCTCAGGTCCTGGCGGATCCGCCCCACCGCCACCGGGTCGCGGCCGGTCACATCGGTGGGCATCGGGAAGCGGTTGGCCTCGAAGTTCTCGAGCAGTTCCACCCCGGGTGCCCGGGCAAGGAGCTGCCGCGCCTCCTCCACCGGGAAGGGCTGGGCGAATTCAATGTTCACGGCTTCGGAATGGGCCCGCAGCACCGGCACTCGCACACAGGTGGCCGTGAGTCGCAGATCGGGCAGCCCCATGATCTTGCGGGTCTCGTTCAGCATCTTCAGCTCTTCCTCGCAGTAGCCACTGGGCTGCAGGGGGGAGTTGTGCAGGAAGAGGTTGAAGGCGAGGGAATGGGGCAACACCTCACTGACTGGCTCACCACCGTCGAGCACGGTGCGGCTGAGGCGCTGCAGTTCCTCCATGGCACGGGCACCGGCGCCGCTGGCAGACTGATAGGTGCTCACCACCACCCGGCGGATCGGGCGTCGGGCCGCCAGCGGTGCCAGCGCCAGGGTGAGCAGGATCGTGGTGCAGTTGGGGTTGGCAATGATGCCGCCGTGGCTGAAGGCGGCCTCGGGATTCACCTCCGGCACCACCAGAGGCACCGATGGATCCATGCGGAAGGCACTGGAGTTGTCGATCACCACGGCGCCGGCCGCGGCCGCCAGCGGCGCCCATTGCTTCGACACCGAACCACCGGCCGAGGCCAGCACCAGATCAACGCCGTCGAATGCCTCCTCCGTCACCGGTTCGATCGTGAGGCTGCGCCCCTGCCAGGCCAGGGTCTGGCCGGCGGAGCGGGGCGATGCCAGGGGCCGCAGCTCGGCCACGGGGAAGCGGCGTTCATCCAGAAGTTGCAGCAGCTCCTGGCCAACGGCGCCGGTGGCTCCCAGGATCGCGATCCGCAGGGGGCGCTGCGGCAGGGCGGCAGGGCGGGCAGCGGTGGTGAGGGGGTGAGAGACGGTCAAGAGCGGTGGGAACGGGTGGGATCCATGGCGTCAACGGCCAGGGCTGTGGCTGAGAACCAGGCTGTGGGCGAAATCCGGGCTGTGGGCGAAAACCGGGCAGCCTGTGAAGGAGCGCTACGGAGTCGGGGCGCCGAGCCGAAGCGGTTCGGGTAGGCCGGGGCCGCGATCGGGGAAAGCGGTGGCTGAGGCCGACCGAACCGGTCGGCAGGGTGGGGAGGCTGGGGAGTGGGTGAACGTGAAGTGGAAAAGCTGGCGGCGCCGTATCGGATGTGGTGACCGGAATGGGGAGCTGTCTCCAGGCTGGGCTCGAGCCGTGGCAGAGGCTTCAGAGGGATGAGGCGCCGGGGTGTGCGTCAGGCCAAGTCGACTGTGAACACTCGACTGCGAGCCATCAACCGTTAACAATCGATTGAAACCAATCCATTGTCTCGCTTCAAGAATCGCTGCTACGGGCGACCTTGTTCAGGCGGCCTCGACCGGGATCGAGACCGTTGCCGCAGGTTCCGGCACAGGCCAATCAGCCCAGGCCAGACCGGCAGCAGGGATATGGACGTCGTCGTCGTCCTCCGCACAATACGTGGCGCGGCGTGTCCTGGGCCACTTTCTAGGATGAGGGGCTGCCTGTTGATCCGCCCCCGTCATGCCTGCCACCGCCGAGTCCGCCAGCCCCACGGACCGCAGCCCAGCGCTGACGGTCAGCACCAGTCCAAGGCCCGGCAGCCGCATCGCCGTGGAGGTGGCCGTCCCTGCCGCGCGCTGCCAGGCCAGCTACGACACCGCCCTCGAAAAGCTCAGCCGCACGATCAAGCTGCCCGGTTTCCGCCAGGGCAAGGTTCCCCGGCCGGTGCTGCTTCAGCAGATCGGACCAGTGCGGATCCGCGCCACCGCCCTTGAGGAGCTGGTGGAGGCCATCGTGCAGGAGGCGATCCGGCAGGAGGCGATCGACGCGATCGGCCGCCCCGAACTGAGCGAGGGCTTCGAGCAGCTGCTGGAGCGTTTCAGCCCCGGCAGTGAGCTCACCCTCACCCTCGTGATGGATGTGGAGCCCAGCCCGAGCCTCAAGGCCACCCGGGGCCTGAAGGCCGAAGCCGAGACCGTGCCCTTCGATCCGGCCCGGGTCGACGAGCTGATCGAGGAGCAGCGCAAGCGGCTGGCCACCCTGGTGCCGGTGGAAGATCGCCCGGCCGCGGCCGGTGACGTGGCCGTACTGAGTTTCGAGGGGGTCTATGCCGACACCGAGGAAGCGATCACCGGTGGCAGCAGCGAGACCATGGAGGTCGAACTCGAAGTGGATCGGATGATCCCCGGGTTCGTGGAGGGGGTGATCGGTATGGAAGTGGGGGAGAACCGCACGATTGAGTGCCAGTTCCCCGACAGCTACCCCCAGGAGGAGGCCCGCGGCCGCCAGGCCCGTTTCGCGATCACGCTCAAGGAGCTCAAGACCCACGAACTTCCCGCCCTGGACGACTCCTTCGCTCAGCAGGCCAGCGACAAGCAGACCCTGGCCGAGCTGCGCCAGGACCTGGAGCAACGGCTGCAGGAGGACGCCGAGCAACGCACCCGCAGCAACCGCCACAACGCCCTGCTCACCGCCCTGGTGGAGCAGCTGGAGGTGGAACTTCCGGAAACCCTCGTGCAGGAGGAGATCCGCGCCCTGATCGAGCAGACCGCCGGCCAGATCGCCCAGCAGGGCATGGACGTGAAGAAGCTCTTCACTCCCGATCTGGTGCGCAGCCTGATGGAGACCTCAAGGCCGGAGGCGGAGCAGCGTCTGCGCCGCAACCTGGCCCTCCAGGCCCTGGCCGCCGCCGAAGCGATCGAGGTGGCCGCCGAGGAGATTCAGGAGAAGCTGCGGGAGGTGAGCCACAGCCTCAGCGACAGCGACGCGATTGATCCGGAGCGCCTGCGGCTGGCGGTGACCGACGACCTGCTGCGCAGCAAACTGCTGGAGTGGCTGGAGCAGAACAGCACCATCGAAGAAACCGAGGCGAACCCGACGGGAGATCCTGCCGCCGAGGCCTGAAGCCAGGGGCCTGAAGCCAGGGGCCTGAAGCCAGGGGCCTGGCAGAATCGCCCACTGACTTGAATCCACAGGCCTGGGATTCCCCATAGATTGACCGACCAGTCCGACAGCCCGGCAGCCACCGCGTGATCGACGCCCCTCTCAGCACCCTGCGCCCCCACCCGGTTCAAAACCGCTGGCAGGGGGAGCGTCCCTGGAACGTCCTGCCCACCGCCAGCGCGGTTGGTTCGCCGATGGCCAGCCCCGGCGTGCTCCCCACGGTGGTGGAGCAGTCTGGCCGGGGCGAGCGGGCCTTCGACATCTATTCGCGCCTGCTGCGCGAGCGGATCATCTTCATGGGCACCGGCATCGACGACGCCGTCGCCGATGCCCTGGTGGCGCAGCTGCTCTTCCTCGAAGCGGAAGACCCCGAGAAGGACATCCAGATCTACATCAATTCTCCGGGGGGATCGGTCACGGCGGGGCTGGCCATCTACGACACCATGCAGCAGGTCGCTCCTGACGTGGTGACCATCTGCTACGGCCTCGCCGCCAGCATGGGCGCCTTCCTGCTTTCCGGCGGCACCAAGGGCAAGCGCCTGGCCCTGCCCAATGCGCGGATCATGATCCACCAGCCCCTCGGCGGTGCCCAGGGCCAGGCGGTGGATATCGAGATCCAGGCCCGCGAGATCCTCTTCCTCAAGGACACGCTCAACGGTCTGATGGCCGACCACACCGGCCAACCCCTGGCAAAGATCGCCGAAGACACCGACCGCGACTACTTCCTTTCTCCAGCGGAAGCGGTTGAATACGGTCTGATCGACAGGGTCGTCGAGGAGGGATCGGCCACCACCGGACAACCGGTACCGGTCTGATCCCTACCGGTTTGATCCTTAAGGACTGCCCTCCAAGGGCGATTTGCGTTGATCCTGGAGATTCGGGGTCACCCTGCCAGCCCCGGCACCCAACCCTGACCCGAACGCCCCCTGCGCGATGGCCAAGTTCGATGCTCACCTGAAGTGCTCGTTCTGCGGCAAGTCGCAGGAACAGGTGCGCAAGCTGATTGCAGGCCCAGGCGTCTACATCTGTGACGAGTGCATCGATCTCTGCAACGAGATTCTCGATGAGGAGCTTGTCGACGCGCCGGCGGGTGGTGCCAGCCGCAGCAGCCCGGAGAGCGGCCGCAAAAGCGTGGCCAAGAAGGCTCCCAAGCCGGCGCCGACCCTGGCTTCGATCCCCAAGCCCCAGCAGATCAAGACCTTTCTCGACCAGCAGGTGGTCGGCCAGGACGACGCCAAGAAGGTGCTCTCGGTCGCCGTGTACAACCACTACAAGCGCCTGGCCTGGCAGGGCGATGGCCAGGGAGAGACCGACCGCACCGCCACCCGGCTGCACAAGTCCAACATCCTGCTGATCGGCCCCACCGGCTGCGGCAAGACCCTGCTGGCCCAGACCCTGGCCGAGCTGCTGGATGTGCCCTTCGCCGTGGCGGACGCCACCACCCTCACCGAAGCGGGCTATGTGGGCGAGGACGTGGAGAACATCCTGCTGCGCCTGCTGCAGAAGGCCGACATGGATGTGGAGGTGGCCCAGCGGGGGATCATCTACATCGATGAGATCGACAAGATCTCCCGCAAGAGCGAGAACCCCTCGATCACCCGCGACGTCTCCGGTGAAGGCGTTCAGCAGGCGCTGCTGAAGATGCTGGAGGGCACGGTCGCCAACGTGCCACCCCAGGGGGGCCGTAAGCACCCCTATCAGGACTGCATCCAGATCGACACCAGCCAGATTCTGTTCATCTGCGGCGGCGCCTTCGTGGGCCTCGAAGATGTGGTGCAGCGGCGCATGGGCCGCAATGCGATCGGCTTCCTGCAGGCTGACGGACGGACCCGCCCTCGCGGCAAGGACCATCAGGCCGCCCAGGTGCTGCGGCATCTGGAGCCGGACGATCTGGTGCGTTACGGCCTGATCCCCGAATTCATCGGCCGCCTGCCGGTGAGTGCCGTGCTCGAACCGCTCGATACCCGCGCCCTTGAGGCGATCCTCACCGAGCCGCGCGATGCCCTGGTCAAGCAGTTCCAGACCCTGCTGAGCATGGATGACGTGCACCTGGAGTTCGAACCGGATGCGATTGAGGCGATCGCCATTGAGGCGCACCGCCGCAAGACCGGTGCCCGCGCCCTGCGCGGCATTGTGGAAGAGCTGATGCTGGAGTTGATGTACGACCTGCCCTCCCGCCAGGACGTGAAGACTTTCACGATCAGTCGGAATCTGGTGGAGCAGCGCAGCCTGGCCAAGGTGGTGCCCTATCCCAGCAACCTCGACCGGGAGCAGAACGACAAGACCGCCTGACGGGGTAGCCGGCGATGGCTGCAGCCGATCATCTTGAAGTTCCCCGCCAGCACGGTCTGTTCCATCACCACGGCATCGACCTCGGCGATGGCACGGTGGCCCACTACCTGGAGGGAAGGGCCATCCTGCGCAGCCCCCTGGAGGAGTTCAGCCGCGGCCAGCCGGTGAGTCTGGTGACCTATCCACCGCAGGCCTGCTCCCCGTCTGGAGTGACCCTGCGGCGCGCCATGAGCCGGCTGGGGGAGCAGAACTACAACCTGCTGTTCAACAACTGCGAGCACTTCGCCCACTGGTGCAAGACCGGGCGCCATCGCAGCGGCCAGGTGGAGGACTGGCTCCAGACCGGCAGCCGCGGCCTCCAGGCCTTCGGGCAGGTGGTGCCGGCAGCCCTGATCGGTGCCGTGCGCCTGCTGCTGAGCCAGGGTCTCAACCTCGATGCCCGGCAACTCGAGCAGGGGCGCGCCCTGGCCCTCAGAAGCCTCGAGCAGCTCGATGGGCTACGGCTCCACCTTCAGCGGCGGCTGGAGACCGAGCTGGCCAGGGCCGAGGAACGCTGGGGCCAGGGCAGCGGCGCCGGCAACGACCAGTTCGCGGCCCTGCGTCTGGCTGCCCAGAAGCTGGCCGATCAGCTCAGCGAGGTCGAGGAGCTGGAAGGGCGTCTGGAGCGGCTGCTGGAACAGGGGGGCGGCCAGTAGCCTCGGATCTCCGGCCGCGTCATCCGGACGGCACGACGCAGCGAGCGGTGATGCAGCGATCAGGGATGCAGCGATCCATGAACCCGCCATGAGCCAGGCGTACCAGCCGCTGCACCACAAGTACCGGCCCCAGCGCTTCGACCAGCTGGTGGGTCAGGAGGCGATCGCCGCCACCCTGGGCAATGCCCTGCGCACCGGCAGGATCGCGCCGGCCTACCTGTTCAGCGGCCCGCGTGGCACCGGCAAGACCTCCAGCGCCCGCATCCTGGCCCGCTCGCTCAACTGCATCGCCCATGCGGGTCCCACGCTCGAGCCCTGCGGCATCTGCGAGCTGTGCGTCGCGATCGCCGCGGGCAATGCCCTCGATGTGATCGAGATCGACGCCGCCTCCAATACCGGCGTCGACAACATCCGCGAGCTGATCGAACGTTCCCGCTTCGCGCCGGTGCAGGCCCGCTGGAAGGTCTACGTGGTGGACGAGTGCCACATGCTCTCCACCGCAGCCTTCAACGCCCTGCTCAAAACCCTCGAGGAGCCGCCGCCACGGGTGGTGTTCGTGCTCGCCACCACTGACCCCCAGCGGGTGCTGCCCACGATCCTGAGCCGCTGCCAGCGCTTCGATTTCCGCCGCATCCCCCTGGAGGCCCTCGAGCAGCACCTGCGCTGGATTGCCGAGCAGGAGTCGATCGGCATCACCCCCGAAGCGCTGCATGTGGTGTGCCAGCGGGCTCAGGGGGGATTGCGGGATGCGGAAAGCCTGCTCGATCAGCTCAGCCTGCTGCCCCCACCGATCGAGGCCGGTGCGGTCTGGGAGCTGCTGGGGGCCGTGCCCGAACAGGAGCTGCTGGAGCTGGCCGGTGCCATGGCGACATCGGAGCCGCTGGGGGTGATCGATGCCAGCCGCCAGTTGCTGGAACGGGGCCGCGAACCGGGGGCGGTGCTGCAGGGACTGGCCGGCCTGCTGCGTGATCTGGTGCTGGCCGGCGTGGCGCCGGAACGGCTCGAACTCACCAGTTTCTCGCCCCAGTTCCGGCCCCGGCTCCCAGAGCTGGCGCGGCAGATCGGCAAGGCCCGCCTGCTGCAGTGGCAGGCGCAACTGCGCGGCAGCGAACAGCAACTGCGCCAGAGCGTGCAGCCGCGGCTGTGGCTGGAAGTGCTGCTGCTGGGTCTGCTGGCGGAGCCCACCATCACCGCCGCCGCAGTGCCCCCAAGGCCGGCCGTGGCCACGGCGACCGCGACGGGCACGGGCACGGGCACGGGCACAGTCGCAGGGAGCCGCAAGGAATCATCCAAACCAGCCTCCACATCCGAGCGCCCGACCCACCCCACGGACCAGCCAGTCGCCAGCCCGACACCGGCACCCGCGGCAGCAGCCACTCCACCCCAGCCGATCGACACCACGACCGCCTTGCCGGAACTCTGGCAACAGATCCTGGCGGGGCTGGAACTGCCGTCGACCCGCATGCTGCTCTCCCAGCAGGCCCAGCTGGTGCGCCTCGACGGGCAGCGAGCCGTGGTGCGGGTGGCCAGCACCTGGATCGCGATGGTCCAGAGCCGCCTGCCGCTGCTGGAGCGTGCGATCACGTCCGTTGTGGGCAGTCCGCGCCAACTGGTGCTGGAAAGCAGTGATCAGGGTCCTGTGGCCGGCGCCGAAACCAACCCGGCGGCCGCCGCTCCTTCACCGGCCCAGTCCTTCCACACCAGCGGCCGCTCCGTTCCGGGCCCATCCGCTGCCAGCGTGTCAGCAGCGCCTCGTCCCGAGGCGCTGCAAGTCCGGCCTGCGGCTCAGCCGGTTCGAGAGCCAGCTGGCTCACTGGCCCCCGATCCACAGCCGCAGGCCGCCAGCCCGGTGCCTCAGCCAACCTCACCCTCCCAACGAGCAGCGACTCCGACGCCACCCCACACTGATCCTGGTGCTGGCCGACTGGATGAGAAGGCACGGCGACTGGCCGACTTCTTCCAGGGGGAAGTGGTGGAGTTGGACGCCCCCCTCGAGAGGGAGGAACCCTCGGTTGAACGTCTGGCGGCAAGCCCCTCTGAGTTGACAACCTGAGCTGCGCTCCGAGGTTGCTCGCGTCGGGTTCAAGGCCGCGCTGGAGGTGCTCTAACTGCTGACGGCCTCTTCAACACTGGCGTCATCGCCGAGGTGCAGGGTCTTGACCCAGACCAGGCGCTTCGGCAGCACAGCCATGCGCAGGGTCACCCAGGGGATCACCACGAACCAGTGCACCAGATAGAGGATGCCCAGACCCATGGCCAGCGGACCCATGGCCGGCAGGGCAGGCCCCTCGCTGGGACGCCGGCAGCCGCTCACGATCGCCAGGCCGGAGAGACCGAGGGCCACGATCGAGAGCGGCCAGATCGTGGGCAGGGTGCGGGTGATCAGAGCGCCGGCCAGATCCGCGATCGAGACCACCGGCAGCATGTACTGCAGGAGGAAGAAGCAGGTCAGATCAAGTTTCTGGCTGAAACGGAGCGGCCCGAACACCAGGCCCTGGCCGTAGTCGAAGAAGCGTTGCAGGCCCCCTTCCGCCCACCGCTGCCGCTGGCGCCAGAGGGCGGCGAGGCTGAGCACCGCCTCCTCCTCCACCGGCGGATCCCAGAACACGCCGATCGGCTGGTTGGCCAGCAGCAAGCGGAAGCTGAGATCGAGGTCGTCGGTCACCGTGGCCTCGTTGAAGCCGCCGCAGGCCTGCACGGCTTCGCGCAGCAACAGCTGGCCGTTGCCGCGCAGCTCGGGCACACCGCCCACCGACAGGCGCCCCTCCTGGATCACCGCATCGAGTGCCATCTCCATGGCCTGGGCGCGGGTGAGCAGGTTGACAGGGCCATTCACCACCGCCTTGCGCAGCTGCACCGCCGACCAGCCACCGGCCTCGGCGGCGGGAATGACCCTCTCGAGCAGGTCAGGCTGCAGGCCGGCATCGGCATCGAGCACCAGCATCCAGCGGCCCCGCAGCTGGGTCATCACCTCGTTGAGGGCGCCCGATTTGCCCCCACCCGCATCGCGGGGGCGCCGCAGCACCCGCAACAGCGGCGTGGTCTGCTCCAGCTCCCGTAGCAGCTCGGGAGTGGCATCGTCGCTGCCGTCGTCGATCACCCAGAGCCGCAACTGGCCCTCCGGATAGCGCAGCTGCCGGATCCGATCCACCAGACGACCGATGACGGCCTGCTCGTCGCGGGCGGCCACCACAAGATCCACTGCCGGCAGATCGATGGCTGGCAAGTCCCCCGCAGACGCGTCCACACTGCGGCGAGCCTGACGCAGAGCCTGGAGCAGCACCGTGCGCAGGCTGTAACCGCCCAGCAGCACCGCCAGGCTGAGCGCAGGCAGAAGGCTGCGCTCAGCTGCCAGCCAGTGGGGTGCGAGCCCGGCCCAGGTGCAGCCCAGCAGGAACAGTGCCGATTTGGCGCGGCGATCTCTGCCAGTGCTGGCAATGCCAACGCCGGCATTGGCACTGTCGCTGGCAGTGGCGCTGTCGCCGGCAGCCATGGACACCCCGTGAGTGGCCAGACTTTAAGGGTGACGCTCCGGAATCACAGGCGGAGCCTCGGACTGAAGACCCGTCAGCGGCACCAGTGCCGTGCCCGGGTAGTAATGCTGCAGGATCCGCTGCAGGCCCCAGACACGGCGCGCCAGATCAATGGCGCCGGCCTGG
>NZ_JAYGID010000043.1:0-57779 GCF_034931685.1 Synechococcus sp. CCY9202 | reverse complement strand
TGGCTGGGCTACGCCCAGGTCCGCCAGGGGGACCGCCAGGCGGGGCTCATCCGCTGGCAGGAGCTGCGCCGGCAGTGGCCCGGGGGCTACTACGCCTGGCGGGCCGCCGCCCAGCTGGGAGATCCCGCTGCCGACACCCTGCTGGACGCACAGGCCACCCCCCTGCCCAACCCCGGCGAACCTGCCGCCAGCGGCGAGCCCTGGTGGCCCCTGCGGAGCGGTGATCCCGGGCTCGATACCCTCTGGCGCCTCGATCAACGGCTCGAGGCCTGGGAGCAATGGCGCCAGCGCCGTGGCAACGTGCCGCCCGGCGACAGCGCCACCCTGCTGGTGGAGGGGCGGCTGCGCCAGGGTGTCGGCGACGACTGGACAGGCCTCGGGCAGCTGGAGCTGGCCTCCCTGCGGCTCGCCCCGGATCCCTGCGGGCTGCAGCCCCTGCTGGAGCGCAGCCTCCACCCCAAGCGCTTCCTGCCGGAATTTCAGATGGCGGCAGCCCCCGTAGGGCTGCCCGTGAGCCTGCTGCTGGCGGTGGCCAAGCAGGAGTCACGTTTCACCCCATCCGTGCACTCTCCCGCTGACGCCGTGGGGCTGCTGCAACTGCTGCCCAGTACCGCTTCAGAGCTGGCGGGCCGGCCGATGAGCAGCCGGGAGCTGGAGGATCCCGGCCTCAACGCCCGCCTCGGCGCCCTCTATCTGCACCAACTGGCTCGCCAGTGGGATCAGCAGCTCCTGCCGATGATCGCCAGCTACAACGCCGGCCCGGGGGCCGTGACCGGCTGGCTGGCCGACCCGGCTGAACGGCGCCGCCTGCGGGACGAACCGGAACTCTGGGTGGAGGCGATCCCCTATCCGGAAACGCGGCTCTACGTGAAGAAGGTGCTGGGCAACCTCTGGAGTTACAGCCAGGGGACTGCCACGATCAGGCCGAAGCCCCCAACGCCTGGCCGTGGGTGCTCAGCCAGCGTCCTGCCATGAGGCCACTCAGCACCAGGATGTTGAGCACCAGAACCATGGTGGTGGAGGAGGGGACCACCCGGATCCGCACCAGATCCAGACGGGCCAGCAGCACGGCCGGCGCCAGGATCAGCACATTGGCCAGGATGTTGAGGTGCAGGAGATAAAGACCGGCCAGGGTGACCAGCAGCAGGCTCACCACCAGGCTCACCACCCGGCTGGCGGCCATGAGCTGCGACAGACGGAACAGGAGTAGATCCGGCATGGTGCAGATCACCACCACCACCACGGCGTGCAGATACTCCACCAGCAGGATGAAGTGGCCGGGACTTGAAAAGCGCTGGCTCAACTCCGGCAGGGTGAGGGTCCAGTGCATGCCGAGATAGACACTCACCCCGATCAGCAGGAGCACGAGGGGAGCCCTGAACGGCAGGGCGATCAGGCGCAGCACTGAATTCATGGCCGATCCAGGGTCATGGCTGATCCAGCACCAGGGCGATGGCCTCGAGCGGGCAGCTGGGGATGCACTGCTCACAGACGAGACAGCGGTCCGCCTCGAAGTTCAGCCTCCAGACCGGCGCTTCGCAACGCAGGGCTCCACTGGGGCAGATGGCGGTACAGATGCCGCAATCGACGCAGCGCTGGGCATCGATCCGGATCTCCCCAGGGGCACGGTTGAGGGCCAGCCCCTGGCTCTCCAGCCAGGCCTCAGCGGCCTCCAGCTCGTCGATGTCACCGGAGAGCTCCACCACCATGGTGCCGCTCTGATTCGGCGCGATCTGGGCCCGCAAAATCTTGGCGGCGATGTCGAAGTCGACAGCAAGCCGGTAGGTGATCGGCTGGTGCACCGCTTCCCGGGGGAAATGCAGCGTGAGGCGTCGTTTCACGGGGCCGCATCCTTCGGGTCGGACGCTAGCAAGGTCTTCAGGTCAGGGCTGACGATGAACTGCCAGAGTGCCGGTCGGCTCCCTGCGGCAGATGGCGAACCCAAGCGATCCTTCCCCGCCCTCGATCCCCCTGGGCCGACGCGAGCGTGTGCTGCTGGCGGTGATCGCCGCGGCGCTGGCGGTGGCGTTGGTGTGGTTACGGGGAGGTCTCCATCCGGAAGCCCCGCTGGAGCAGCTGGCCCGCCGGTCGCTGGATCTGCCGGTGGCCCTGAGCAATGGCCGGCCCAGCCTGGTGGAGTTCTACGCCGACTGGTGCGAGGCCTGCCGATCGATGGCGCCGGCCATGGAGGCGGTGGAGCGGCAGCATCGTGATCGCCTCAACGTGGTGCTGCTCAATGTCGATAATCCGCGCTGGCTGCCGGAGATCGAGCGCTACGAGGTGAATGGCATTCCCCAGCTGGAACTGTTCGACAACAACGGGCAATCCGTGGGCCGCTCCCTCGGAGCCCGCAGCGCCCCTGAGCTC
This sequence comes from Synechococcus sp. CCY9202, assembly GCF_034931685.1. Classification (NCBI taxonomy): domain Bacteria; kingdom Bacillati; phylum Cyanobacteriota; class Cyanophyceae; order Synechococcales; family Synechococcaceae; genus Synechococcus; species Synechococcus sp. CCY9202. The sequence continues at coordinate 55,412 of NZ_JAYGID010000043.1, read as the reverse complement.
AACGCCCTGGTCGAGGCGTTGATCGATGGCACGCCGCTGCCGCGCCTGGCCGGCGTCGGCGCAGTGAGCACTCTGGCCGACACGGCCCAGGCACCGGCCGTGATGGCGGATCCCCGCAGCCACGGCTGACGCCCTGCCCACCCAAGCACCCACGCCCCTCCCCATGGATCCCCGCTTCCGGGTCGCCCTGATCGCCGCCACTCCCGAGCCGCAGCGGTGCGTCTATGCGGCCATGCATCAGGACTACAGCGAGGGCTTCGTCGCCGCCGACCCCAGCAGCTGGCCCGAGGAGGCCAAGGCCGGGGAGATCTGCATCAAGCGTCTGCTGGCAGGTGAGCGCGGCCACTTCGGACCACTGGAGCATGCGCAGATTGTTCTCAATGTGGGCTGGTTCCCCCACTCGGTGATGCAGCAGGCCCGCACCCATCGGGTTGGTGTGAGCTTCGATGTGCAATCGATGCGTTACACGGGCGAACGCATCTGCCGCGCCGCCGATGGGGCGATGGAGCTGGAGGAGGTGTTCTACCTGCGGCCGGTGGGCTCTTACAGCGACCGTCAGGGCAAGCGCTACCTCTACAGCGAGGAGCAGCGGGCGATCGATCTGCAGCTCTGCCAACAGGCCGCTGAGCGCTACCGCGACCTGCTGGCGGCTGGCTTTGCCGAAGAGCATGCCCGCGGCATCCTGCCATTCGATTACCGCCAGCACTTTGTGGTGAGCTTTTCGCTGCGGGCCTTCCTCCACTTTCTCGATCTGCGGGCCAAGCTCGATGCCCAACAGGAAATCCGCGCCCTCTGCGATCTGATGTGGCCCCACCTGGAGCGATGGGCACCTGAATTTGCTGACTGGTACGCGAAAAGCCGGCTGCACAAGGCCCGTCTTGCCCCCTGAGCAGCGATCCTTCGCCAAACTTGAAGTTGCCTGATCGCCTCTCTACCTAGCAGCTCCCGTGTTCCCTCCCGTCCGCGACTCACTGCTCCTGACCCTGCTCGGGATGGCTGTGGCCACAGGCGGGCTGGCCGGATCGGCAGGCCATGCCCAGATGCTTCTGGATGCGGCAGGTGCCGGATCGGTCCAAGGCATTCTGCAGCAGCAGGGTGGGGCAGGCTATGGCCAAGTCCTGGACAAGATTCGCCAGCGCCTCTCCAACGAGTCCGGGGCAACACTCAGAAATCCACAGAGTGCCGCGGGCTCAGGGAGCAGCAGCACCCCCCCGGTCGAGACCTCCGGGGCGGCAGTGGCAGCACCCACCACAGGCTCAGATCCAGTGTTCTGGATCAACGACCAGCCCGTCCTCCTGTGCAGCAGCGGTTTTCCCTGCCTGGGCGCTATTCAGCGAGCCATGGGGTTGAACGGACGCTCACGGAACAGAGCATGGCGCCATTGATCCTCATGGCCTGGCAGGCCATGAGGACCGCAGAGCAGCAGGATGACGGGCTCTTCATTGCCCGGGCTACCAGTCGGTTCAGACCCTGGCCAGGGTGACCCGCTCGGGCTGATCCTGATACTTTCCGGCACGATCCTGGTAGGTGGTGTCGCAGGGATCGCCTTCGAAGAACAGCAGTTGACAGATACCTTCGTTGGCATAAATGCGGCAATCTGCGCCGGAAGAATTGCTGAATTCAAGCGTGAGATGGCCCTCCCACCCCGCTTCAGCGGGTGTGGTGTTGACGATGATGCCAAGCCGGGCGTAAGTGCTCTTTCCCAGGCAAATTACCGTGATGTTGGGCGGCACCCTCAGCTTCTCCATCGCAACGCCAAGGCCATAGGAATGGGCCGGCAGAATGAAAAAGGCGCCATCGATGTCCTCATGCAGGGGGGCCGGCTCCAGATTGGCTGGATTGAACCGCTTCGGGTTCATTACCGTGCCGGGGACATGGCGAAAGATCAGAAACTCCTGCGACGACAGACGCAGGTCGTAGCCATAAGAGGAACAACCAAAGCTGAGCACCGGCGCGCTGGAGGTCTCGGGTTCGAGATGCCTCACCAGATGGCCCTCAAAGGGCTGGATCATGCCGGCATCGGCCCGCTCCTTGATCCAGCGGTCGTTCTTGAGCATCAGCCGCGGCGCAGTTGGGTGACCTGATCGGCCATGGCCATCAGAGCGGCGGGCATCGCCGGGCCCGTCAGGATGACATCCAGCTGAGCCGGCCGCTGTTCCAGCACCTCGGTGACATCCAGAAGAGACAGATAACCCAGCTCGATCGCCAGCCCCAGTTCATCAAGCACCATCAGATCCACGGCGCCCGCCAGCAGCTGCTGGCGGCTGAAATCCCACACCTCCCGGACAGCCGCCAGGGCAAGGTCCTGCTCGGCTTCAGCCTGCAGGGGAGCCGCAAGGCAGGCGGGCACCGCCGGCCGCAGCCACTGCAGGCGGCCGCAAAGCCAGAGACTGCGGCCCAGCCCCTGATCCACGCCACCTTTGAGAAACTGACTCACCAGGACGCGACTGCCCAGACCCGCCGTGCGCAGGGCCTGGCTGAACACGGCGCCGAAGCTGCCGCGGAAAGGGGCTGTGTGCACCTGAAGCAGCCCTTCGGCCTGAGGCACGGGCCGAAGGGGCACTACAGCGCGAGTCGCTGGGCGGACAGGGTCAGTTCGCTGCTCAGGCCGGGCCTCCAGCCGCTGACCCCGGACAGAGATGTCACCCCGCTGGGAGGGGCGATGGCTGCCCTGGGGGCTGGCAAGACTGGCGGTCATGGACATCCCGGAGGGCGATGGGGCCGGGCGAGCGGATCATTCCGGCCGACCTGGACAGGGACCGAAGCGATGGGATCGGACGCTGCGCTGAAACCTGAATGTAGCGGCATCTGCGCCCTGGACAAGCCACAAACACCATCCCTGGTGGGAACAGACGGTTTCGCGGAAACGGCGGCACAGGCTGCGACAGGCGTCAACAGCCGCACAGGCCCAGAGCGCCAGGGGCTGGCGAGCGGGAGCGGAAGCGGAGGCCCTGACAGCAACCGTGTTGGTTGCTACAAGAAAGAGCAGGGTCGCTCCGTAGCTTCCCAGTTCCTGCCCCGCCGTCATGGTCGGCGCTACTCGCGGCTTCAGCCGTTACGCCCCCCCTCCCCCCAGCGGCTCCGCTGGCACCGGGTCGGGTGTGTCCGGCGGAGCCGGAGCCACCCTTCTCGAAGTGATGCGCGGTCTCGGCGGCAGCAGCGTCGAGACCGTGGAGCGTGGCAAAACCATTTTCTTTCCCGGAGATCCGGCCGAACGGGTCTATCTGCTGCGTCGCGGCGCCGTGCGGTTATCGCGGGTCTACGAATCCGGTGAAGAAATCACCGTGGCACTGCTGCGGGAAAACAGTCTGTTCGGTGTGCTGTCGCTGCTCACCGGGCAGCGATCCGATCGCTTTTATCACGCCATCGCCTTCACCCGCGTGGAGATGGTGACCGCTCCCGCCACCTCGGTCCGCCAGGCCATTGAGCGCGATGCCAGCGTCGGGCTATTGCTGCTGCAGGGCTTGTCCTCCCGCATCCTGCAGACCGAAACCATGATCGAAACCCTCACCCACCGGGACATGTCCTCCCGGCTGGTGAGCTTTCTGCTTGTGCTCTGCCGCGATTTCGGTGTGCCCAGTCAGGAGGGGATCACGATCGACCTGCGCCTCTCCCACCAGGCGATCGCCGAGGCGATCGGCTCCACCCGGGTGACGATCACGCGGCTGCTGGGCGACCTGCGCAACGACGGGCTGGTGCAGGTGGATCGCAAGAAGATCACGGTCTTCGACCCGATCGCCCTGGCCAAACGCTTCAGCTGACCGCCTCCACTCCAACCAGGTCAGCTGAGCAGATTGCGGTAGCGATCCAGCCAGCCCTGCGGCACGGCACCGAAACGCTCTGCCAGACGCTCCACCATCGGTAGATAGTCGCGCGCCATCTCCCGCTGAAAGCCCAGGGGGGGTTCCCGGCCGCCGGCGGCCACGTTGACGGCCGGCGGCAGACGCAGTCGCTCGTTCAAAGGGGGCGCGGCCAGAAAGTCGAACAGGTCGTCGGCGAAGGCTGCAGGATCACTGCTGAGCTGTTCGAAAAAGCAGCAGTGCAACTGAGCGGGCTGGAACACCGCCTCGACGGTCTCGATGGTGCGGAGGTAGTTGGAACGGCTCACGGCCCCGGGCATGCGGGCCTGCTCCAGCAGAGCGGCAATGTCGGCCTCACCGTCGAACTGGCCCTTGCGGACCCGGTTGCGGATCGCCGACCAGACCCTCAGCACGGGATCGCGCATCACGAACACCAGCCTCAGCTCCGGTGCCAGACGCTGCATCCGCTCCCACACCGGCCGCTCCAGGGTGGCGTAGGCGGGGGTGATCTCGCCGACCCGCTTGCCCTGGCGACGTCCCTGACCAAACAGGCGGCAATACCAGGCATCACTGCGCGGCAGGAACCAGTAGCGGCCGAACCAGCGGGGATCGCGGGCGAAACGCTTCAGGTCCCAGAACCTGGCGCGTCGCCGCTCATCGGCGTCGAACACGCCGAAGCGGATCTGGGGCTTGTCAAAGTAGTGGAGCTCCTTGACCGGCGTGAGCCACAGATCCGGATGCTGGCTGAGAACCCTGTGCAGCCAGGTGGTGCCGGAACGCTGGGCCCCGATCACCATGAAGTCCGGAACCATCGCGGTGCAAGCCGGGCGGGCCAGACATTAAACGACCCAGAAGCACCGACCGGACCACAGACATCGGAACAGGCCAAGGATCAGACCCGGCGGGACGCCTCCCCAGACTGTCCGCACCGTGCCGGACGACGGGGTCTGTGCTGCAGGATGCAGCCTTCGGATCCCCCGGATCCGAAGGCTGACAGCGGAACGACGGCGTGGTGAGGCAGCGATGACGGGTTGGTTGTTGATCCTGGTCCTGCTGGTGCTGGGCGGCGTGCTCTCCACCCTCGGTGATCGGCTCGGCAGCCGCGTGGGCAAGGCGCGCCTCAGCCTGTTCAACCTGCGACCGCGCCGCACCGCCGTGCTGATCACGGTGCTCACCGGATCGCTGATCAGTGCCATGTCCCTGGGCCTGATGCTTCTGGTGAGCCAAAGGTTGCGGGTGGGCCTGTTCGAACTGGACCAGCTGGAGCAGAGGCTGCAGCAGAGCCGCGACGATCTGGCACGCAGCCGCCGCGACCTGGTCGGTGCCCAGGCCGCCAGCGCCACCGCCCAGCAGGCCAGCCGCCGAGCCCAGGCGGCCACCAAGCGGGTGGAAGGGGAGCGAAAACGGGCCCAGGCCCAGCGGGATGAAGCGGAGAAGCGGCTGCAACAACTGCGGCGCGAACTGCTGCCCCTGCAGCAGCAGCGTGCCCGGCTGGAGGCCGAGCGCGATCGCCTCAGCCGCGATGTGGCTAACCGGGACCAGGAGATCCGCCGCACCGAAACCGAGTTGGCGGCGGTGCAGGAGCAGATCAAGGAAGGGGAGAAGGAACTCCAGGGCCTTGAAACCAAGATCATCGCCCTGCGCCGCGGCGATGTGGTGATCAGCAGCGGCCAGCCCCTGGCCACCGCCAAGGTGACTCTGGAGCGACCGGAACAGGCCCGGGACGTGATCAACACCTTGCTGCAGCAGGCCAACCGGCTCGCGTTCCAGCGGGTGCTGCCGGGGGAGCCGCCGGACCGCCAGATCCTTCTGGTGCCAAGGAACGACATCGCCAAACTGGAGACTCTGCTGGCCCGCCCCGGCTCCTGGGTGGTGAGCCTGCTCTCGGCCGCCAACGTGCTGCGCGGTGAGCAGCAGGTGCTGGCCTTTCCAGACCTGCGGCCGAACCGCCCCGTGGCGCGGGCGGGCGACGTGCTGGCCACCACCAGCCTCGAACCGGAGGTGCACAGCCCCCAGCAGGTCAACAGCCGGCTGAACCTGCTGCTCGCTGCCGCCTACGCCAAGGTGCAGCGCCAGGGTTCGATCACCGATGGCCTGCAGTTCGACGCGGCCCTGCTCAACCAGCTGGCCCGCTCCCTGAGCGAGCGACCGGAAGATCAGGCGGCCCAGCTGGAAGCCGTGGCCGTGCAGGATGCCGACACTCCCGATCCGATCGTGGTGGAGCTCCGCTGGATCCGGCCACGCAACGGACGCCCCTGAACGCCGTGCCATGGCCACCCACGCCTCACCCGAGCCGAGTGATCGAATCCCTCACGGCGATGCACCGCAGCAGCGAGCCGGACTGGCGGGGTTGGATCCGGGCCGCTGCAAGTGCGGCCTGGTGTGCACCGATGCCACGGGGCAGCGGATTGTGGCGGCGGCGGTGCTGACCCCGGAAGCGACCTGGCACCAACTGAACAGCTGGTGCGCCGAGGGGCTGGTGGCTGAGATCGTGCTGGGCAACGGCACCGGCTGCCGGCACTGGCAGACAAGACTCGCGACGATCGCTGCTGTGCATGTGGTGGAGGAGCATGGCAGCACCCTGGCGGCGCGGCAGCGTTTCTGGGAGCTGTTCCCGCCTCGGGGCTGGCGGCGCTGCCTGCCCCGAGGGCTGCGGCAGCCGCCCCGCGACTGGGATGATGTGGTGGCGCAGTTGCTGCTCGAACGGTTCCTGGGTCGAACCCTGCCGCGCTCCTGATCCAGAAGGGGAGGTCCGGCTCCGCGCTGAGCCCGGGATGCCCAGCCCGATTTCAGAGACTGGCGCGCACGGTGAAGGCGTAGTCGCCGCCGGCCTCGAGCTGGTAATCGGCCTGGAGCAGAAAGCGCAGCAGAGCATCCTGGATCAGGGCGCGGCCCAGGGAGGGCTCCACGTTGAGTTCACCACGATCGAAGGCCCAGCAGAAGGTCCACTGGAACCCGCCGGCGGACACCTCACCCTCCAGCACCCGCTGGCTGAAACTCTGGCGCAGGACCCGCAGCTGGGCGGTGGTGGCGGGCAGGCGGCTCACGAGGGATACATCACGGCGAAGGGCTCACGACAGGCAGATCAAGGCTGACAAAAGCCCATGGCAGACATCAGGCTGCCGCAGCCTGAAGCGAAAAACTGTTCAGGCGGTTGCCGGCCCGCTCGATCCCGAGCCGGCGGATCAGGTCGATGCCGGCCACCACCTCATCGAGCACTGCGGCCAGGCCAGGCTGCTCGTCCGCCGAGAAGCGCCCCAGCACGTGGGACACCGTGCGGGCCCGGCGCTCGACGGGATGCTCCGCTGGAGCGCCGATGCCGATGCGCAGCCGCGGAAACTCCTGAGCGCCGAGGTGCTGGATCGTGCTGCGCAGGCCGTTGTGTCCACCGGCGCTTCCGCTGGCACGCAGGCGCAGACGACCGAAGGGCAGATCCATGTCGTCCACCACCACCAGCATCTGGGAGGGTTTCAGGTCGAACCAGTCGAGGGCTGCACGAATCGAGCGTCCACTGTCGTTCATGAAGGTCTGCGGCATGAGCAGCCGCAGGCGCCGATCGCCATGGCCCACCTCCGCCAGCAAGCCGTGAAGCTTGGCCTGCTGGCGAAACCCGACGCCCTCCTGGCGTGCCAGGCGTTCGAGGGCCATAAAGCCCACGTTGTGACGCGTGTCGACGTATTTAGAACCCGGATTTCCCAAGCCGACCAGCAGCCGCAGGTCCACTCCCGGCAGCGTGGTCTCAGTGGTCACCGGAGGCGTTGGACTCACGGATTGCAGGGAAACATCCCCCGAAAAGGTCTGCCCGAGGCTACGGCGCGGGGGATGGGCAACACCGCTCAGCCCCTCGAGAAGACAGCACAACCTTTCGAAAGGCTTGTGACAAGGAGTGGCAAGGCTTCAGGCCATTGGCGTGGCTGACTCCCCACTGGCCATGGCAGACCCAACCTCTCCACTGGCCGTTGCAGGCGCAGACCCCTCAGGAAGCGCCGGTGACGCAGACGGCTCCGGCTCGGTGGTGATCGCGGAGCGGAACTCCTTCTCAAACTCCTGGGAGGCCGACTGAAAACCCTTGAGCGTCCGACCCAGGGTTTTGCCCAGTTCAGGCAGCCGCTTGGGCCCGAACACCAGCAGGCCAATAGCGGCGATCACCGCCAGTTCGGGCAAGCCGATACCGAAGAAATTCATGCAGGAAATGCGGCTGGGTCAGGAATCAGCCGACGCCGTTCCAGTTGACGGTGATGCCCTCGAGCAGGAGCGACTTGTTGTAGAGCTGCAGGATCACGAGGAGGAAGACCAGGAAGAGGAGCATGAACACCCCCATCACCGGGGTGGTGCCCCAGCCGGGAACGACCTTGCCGTATTCGGAATTCAGGGGTCGCAGCAGATTTCCGAGGGGGGTGCGTTGGGCCATGGAGCTCAGTCCTCTCGATCAAGGAATCGTGACGGGTACTCTAAAGGTCACACCAGGGCCGCCTGCGACAGCTTTCGAGACTCGTATGGAATCCACAGGTTCGCCCGCCCTCTCCATTGCCCTCACCGTGCTGGCAGTGTTACTGGCCCTCACAGGCTTCGGCGTCTACCAGGCCTTCGGGCCGCCCTCGAAGCAACTCACCGATCCCTTCGACGATCACGAGGACTGAACACCGGTTCCCGGAATCGTCACCGGTGTCGCCAGTGCAGTTCTCAGCTCAGCGCCAACCCTGACCTTCAGGCCCGCCGGCGGATTCGCCAGAAGCCGAACTCCCAGGGCCCCAGCACCGCTGCCTGCACCCAATCTCCCGTTTCCTGCGGCAGCGGCTGAAACAGACCGTCGCCCCGCTCCAGCAGCTGCCAGTCGGGCCCGACATCGAGCCAGCGCCGGCAAGGGCCCAGGTTCTGCACTGTGAGGCGCACCACGCCGAGCTCCGGATCGGGCGCCAAGGCAATCATCTGCAGATCTTCGGCCAGGGCGGGAAAACCGGGTGGCGGATTGGGGGCTCCGGCCGTAGCCGTGGGGCGCCCCCAGAGGGGCTCGCGCAGCCGCAGGGCCTCCGCCGGCACTCCTCCGCGGCGCCAGCCTCCGGCGCAGGGCATCAGCGCCAGCTGCTGGCGTTGCCAGCCGTTGTCGGCGGATGGATCGGGCCAGGTGGGGCCCCGCAGCAACGACACCCCCAGCGCCTGCTGGCTGGCCGATACCCCCTGAGGTCCATCGAGGAGCACCGCCATCCCAGGCTCGCCCCCCCCAGCAGCCGAGGCACCGATCGCCGCCAGCCAGCCGATCGCCGCCACTTCCCAGCGGCTGCGCTCGCGGTTGGTCTGGGGCTCGGCTGGACGCTCGATCACGCCGCCGCTGGTGTCGGTGGCCCAGCGAACGGCAGGCCAGGCCAGCGGCACCTCGAGTCGCAGCAGTTCATGGCGCTGGCGCCAGTTCACCGCGAGGCTGAGCTCCAGCCAGGGGCTGCCAGCGCGCAGGCGCCCATCGAGCCGCAGTGGGCTGGTACCGCAGCGGCCCCGCCAGCGGAACGCCGCGCAGAGGGGCCCCCGCTCCAGCCACTGCGGCGGCCCGTCCCAGATCCAGGGCAGGGGATGGTCGCGGTAGTCGGCCGCCAGATCCCAGGCATCCCAGAACTCACCGCGATCGCCATAGCGCCGCCAGGCCAGCGGCGCAGCGAGCTGGGCCGCGCCGCTGGCATCCCAGAGCTGCTCCACACCCGCGGGCCCGACCGCCACACTCAGGAGTCCATTGGAAAGCCGCCAGCGGTCGCTCCCCCGTTCCGGATCGGGCTCCAGCCGTACAGGATCCCGCAGGGCTAGCGCCTCGACACCGGAGGCGACAGGGCGCGGGGCGGGGTCCGGTCCGACCGTGCTTCGCCCCGGTGGCCTTCGCCACAGGGGCAGGGCCGTCACACCTGCCGGAACGGGCAGCTGCACCCACACCCCACCGGACGCGGCCGGCTGGCTGGTGATGGGCTGATCGCCTGCGGGCCCCGGCAGGCTCCACTGGCCCGCAGGCAACCGCACGGTGCAAGAGGCCGCAGCCAGGGGCTGGAGCTGGGCGATCCACCACCTCTGGTCATTCTTCTGTTCGGCCGTGTGGTCGGACGCCTGGTCGTCCCTCTGGCCGGCCGCCGCCGAATCTTGACTCGTTGCTCCAGTGGCCGAGCCAACCGACCCAGCCTCCCCCGCCACTGCAGCCCCCAGCCAGCGCCCCAAAGCCTGATCCCGCTGCCGGCGCGCCCTGCGGCGGGCGCGGCGCCACTGGGGCTCCGCCTGCTCGAACACCTCCGGGATCGAGCTGCCGGGAAGGATGTCGTGAAATTGCTGAAACAGCAGGTCGCGCCAGTCCGGCAGGTCCGTTTCGGCCCCCGCCAGCTGGCTTCGTTCGGTCTGAACTCCCTCTGCCTTGCCACCCTGCAGCAGCGCCTGGGCCAGCTCCGCCTCCCGCAGCAGGCGCTCCAGACTGCGGTTGTGGCGCTTCTGGTCTGGCCGGCTGGTGGGGCAGCCACGGTGCAGCTCCAGGTAGAGCTCGTCGCGCCACACCGGCAGCGTCGGCGCCAACGGCGCCAGATCCGCCAGGTACTGGCGCAGGCTGCCGTGGCGCTGGGGCGCCGCCTCGGGCTGGGCTTGCCAGAGGGCCAGCTGCTCGAGCATCTCGGCGGTGGGGCCGCCGCCGTGGTCACCCACCCCCGGCAGCCACAGGGCGGTCGCGTGGCCACTGGCCTGCTGCCACTCCAGCCGGTAGCGCTCCATCGCCTCCGGATCGCCATCGGTGCCGATCGGCGCCGTCATCAGCGCCAGGACCTCACCACTGCCGCGGCTGCGCCAGCGGAACAGTCGGTGGGGGAAGGGAGTGGAGGCATTCCAGGCGAGCTTGTGGGTGCAGAACCAGCGCACTCCGGTGGCGGCCGCCACCGCCGGCAGACCGGCCCCGAAGCCGAAGCTGTCCGGCAACCAGGCGAGGCTGTGCTCCCACTCGGGGAACGCGGCCTGGCTGTAGTGCTGCCCCTCCTGGAACTGGCGCAGCAGGGAGGCCGTGCTCACCAGCACGCAATCGGTCTCGACCCAGGGACCGTTGAGCGGCTCCCAGCGACCGGCCCGCATGGCGGCGCGGATGCGCTCGAACAGGGCCGGACGGTGCCGCTCCAACCAGGCGTAGAGCGCCGGGGTGGAATGGCCGAAATGCAGCTGCGGGAAGCGCTGCATCAGATCCAGGGCCGAGGCGAAGGTGCGCTCGGCCGCCTGCCAGGTGTCCGCCACGGGCCACAGCCAGGCCAGGTCGAGGTGGGCATGGCCGAGCACATGAAACCCCGGCTGGCCTGGCTCCAGGGAGACTGGGGCGGCAAGCGGCAGCGTCCGCCCCTGGCGCAGCTTCACCAGAGCGGCGGCCGTCTCGGCAAGCAGCCCCTGGGGATCGGCCGGGTCGGTCGGTTCGAGTTCAAGGCGGCTGTGCATCAGGGCGCCGTCGTCGTGGAGGGGGCTGCGCAGCCGCAACTCCAGCTCCAGCGGCTCGCCCTGCCACCAGGAGCGCGGCAGAAGCCAGCGACAGGCGGTGTCGAACAGATCACCGCGGTGCCGGCATGTGCCGTTCACCCACAGCTCGGCGCGATCGGCCCACCAGCGCAGCACCAGACGGGCCTCCGCCGCCCCAGCCAGGTCAACCCAGGCGGAAGGACAGCTCAGGCGCAGCCGCAGCCGCCACCACTGCTGGCCCCGCGGCCAGACGATCAGGCCGCGGGCTGTCCAGTCGGGCCGGGCCTGCGGCGCCCACGGGTGGGCCAGGGCCGGAGCTTCCGAGCCATCGGGCCAGGGGCAGAGCCAGAGGGGCTGAAGCTCCAGGCGCGAACATGACTGAAACGTTTCAATCCGGGGGGATTCCTGTTGCTCAGGGCCCTCGGGCATTTTGGATGGCCGGCCAGGACCCATAGGATGATGCGGCTGCCGCAGGGCCTGCGAGGCACCTCCCGGAGCCTGTCACTCCCTGTCACCCGTTGTCTCCCTCGCCCCTGCCCCAGCAGGTCAGACCATGCTCGCCCTCAAGATCTCGGTTTACTCCGTCGTTTTCTTCTTCATCGGGATCTTCGTGTTCGGTTTCCTGGCGAGCGATCCCAGCCGTACCCCCAGCCGCAAGGACCTCGAGGATTGACCCGAGCCCTGGGGCCGCTCCTCCTGCCGTGACACCAACCGGCCGCCGCGAAGCCTGAGCGGCCAGTCTCCCGTGTCAGGATCTGCCCCGTTTCGCATCACCCCGTGGCGCCCACCCCCCGGCCAGTGCAATGGGCCCGTGGCGCCAGCGGTGCGGTGGTTCTGTGGCTGAGTGCCGGCCTGCCCGCCGCCCTGGCCGCTGAACCAGCAGCGAGCCCGCGGCTGCCCGCCGAGCCTCTGGCACTTCCGGCCGCACCGGTTGGGCAGTCCTCCGAACCATCCACCACCGGCCTGCCTGGCGATCCCGAAGAGTCCTCTGCCGCTCGGGATCCTGCCGCCTCCCTGGCTCCCGCCGCCCAGGCAATCGGTGCGCCTCCCGACGCGGCCGCCCCCAGACCCGCTCGCATCGACGGCCCCGCCGGTGCCGAACAGGAGCCTCCCCTCGAGCTGCAGGTAAGCGCCAATGAACAGGGTTACGACTCCCGGCTGAACCGCTTCGTGGCGATCGGCAACGCCAGCGCCCTGATCGCCGGAGGACGGGTGCTCGCCGATCGGATCGAATACGACATCGACGGCCGCACTCTCTACGCGATCGGCAGCGTTCGCTTCCAGCGAGGACAGCAGTATCTGCAGGCCAGCCGGCTGCGATACAACCTGCTGGAGCTGGTCGGCGATCTGGAGGACGTCTACGGCGTTCTCGATCTCGACAGCACCCAGCAGGATCTCGACCTGGAAACGGCTCCGGCTGCACCCTTGCCACCGCCGGAGCCGGTGAGCTGCACGCCCCAGATGCCGCCGCTGCCGGACTGGCATCCCTACCCCTGGGCCGTGACCGCCTGGGGCGGCCAGATGGTGGATGCCAACTTCGGCGACACCTTTGTCTTTCAGGGCAACTGGCGGCCCGAGTACCTGATGGGCCTGGGGCTGCAGCGGCGCCTCCTGGATGGCGGCCCGCTGGCCCTCGAGCTGGACACCAACCTGATGGGCCACCGCGCCGCCCAACAGCCCGGCGGCGGCTTCAACCAGGCCGTGCCCTTCGCCGATACGCCCTCCCAGAGCTTCGGCGAGATCACAGCCGGCATCGGCCTGCGCTTCTGGCTGCGGCCCTGGCTGAACCTCTACTTCGTGGAAGGGGTGAGCTTCAACACCAGCGTCAGCAACTACGAGAAGACCTTCCGCGAGAACTTCGCCCAGTTCCTCAACTACCTCGCCTTCGAGGCAGAGGCCCTCGTCCATCCCCAATGGTCGGTGGTGGGGCGGATCCATCACCGCTCCGGCGCCTACGGCACCTACAGCGGCGTCAAGGAGGGCAGCAACGCCTACCTGCTGGGCTTCCGCTATCGCTTCGGCCAGCGGGATCCCTCCCGCCAGTTCGCCCGGTTGGATGTGCCGATGCCGCCCTCCCTGGGCTGCCCGGGCAGCGCTCCACCCACTGGCGATCAATCGCCCAGCCTGGCCGAAAGCCTGGAAGACGTGGCCATGGGCCCCACCCAGGTCAAGGATGTGGGGACCAGCGAGCCCGAAGGCCCTCCCTCCACGCCTGTGCGCCGAAAGGCGCCGGCCAATGTCTGGCAGGAGGCACGGCAACGGGAGGCAGAGCGGCGCCAGGTGATCGCCGGGATCGATCAGCGCGTCAGCGAGGTGCAGTTCCAGCAGAGCTTCACGGCGCAGCGGCGCCGCTCCTTCGGCGACACCGACAGCGAGGGCACGACCCAGCTGAGCAACGACTTCGGCGCCGTCCGTCCTCCGCAGCTTCAGGATCTCAACGCACGCAGCAACCGCCAGCTGGTGACCGGCACGATCACGCGCTGGCGCTTCCAGGCCAAGCAGGTGCGCCTGGCCCCCGGCGAACTGCGGGCCGACCGGGCCTCCTTCACCAACGACCCCTACACGCCGGCCCAGAACTGGCTGGATTCCGAGCAGGTGGTGGCCACGCTGCAGCCGAACGGCGACACCCTGATCCGCGCGGGCCGCAACCGGCTGATCCTGGAAGACCGGCTGCCGATCCCGGTGACCCGCGAGACCCGGATCCAGAAGCAGGAGGAGGTGCAGAACCGCTGGGTACTCGGCAACGACGGCGAGGATCGCGACGGCTTCTTCATCGGCTACAAGATCCGGCCGCTGGAGATCGGCACGGACACCACCCTGACACTTCAGCCCCAGTTCCTGGTGCAGCGGGCGATCGAAGGCCGCACCGACAGCTATCCCCTGCCCGGTGAGCCAGCCGGCGCCTCCCCCCAGGAGCAGGGGATCACCGGCGCCGACATGTTCGGCCTCGAGGCCCAGCTCGAAAGCAGGCTGCTCGGCTTCGGGGTGAACGCCAACCTCGACATGTCCACCTTCAACCCGGAGAACATCCCCGACGGCACCCGCAGCTGGGGGGACCTGAGCCGCAAGCTTGACCTGCCGCTGGTGGGGAAAGGAACCCTGCGGCTGTTCGGCGCCTACCGCTACCGCGTCTGGAACGGCTCCCTCGGCGAGCAGGACATCTACAGCGCCTACGGCATCTCCCTGGAGGACAAGGGCAAGCTGCCCGCCTGGGGACAGTTGAGCGGCAACTACTTCTGGCGCTTCGGCGTGGGCCGCTACCAGGCCAATGCCTTCCAGAGCAGCAACCTGCTGGATCTCTGGCGCGGCAACGCCATCGTGGCCATCAACGCCAGCCTGCCCCTCTGGACCGGCAAGCCCCTGCCCCCGGGGCCGCTGGAGGGTCAGGCCAACCCCTACTCCGCCACGCCCGTGGTGCCGGGCGTGCGGCTGAACGCCAACCTGACGGGCACGGTGGCCTACTTCGGCGACGGCACCAACCAGAACACCCTGTCCCTCTCCGGCGGCCCCACGTTCACCCTGGGGCACTTCAGCAAGCCCTTCCTCGATTACACCGTGTTCTCGATCACCGGCGGCGGCACCCTGCGGGAGGGGGTGAGCCCCCTGAGCTTCGATCGGGCCGTGGACCTGGGCACCCTGGGCGTGGGCCTCACCCAGCAGCTGGTGGGTCCGCTGGTGCTCAGTGGCGGCATCGGCCTCAACGTGGACCCCAACTCCGAGTTCTACGGCGATGTCACCGGTTCCTACGTGGAACTGCGCTGGCAGCGGCGGGCCTATGAGATCGGCGTGTTCTACAGCCCCTACGAACAGCTGGGCGGCATCCGGGTGAAGCTGAACGACTTCAATTTCAAGGGCCCCGGCACCCCCTTCGTGCCCTTCCATCCAGCCCAGGCCATTCCGCGCAGACCCTTCTGAGCCCGTCCGCACTGCTCGAATCCCGTCTGCACCGCCCCCACGAACCCTGACCCATGGGCTTCGATCCACGCAGCTGGGCCCGCACACCATCTCCGGGCCGTCAGGTCACCTGCAATATCGACTCCCTGCTGGCCGAGAACGAGGCCCTGCGGCAGGAGGTGCTGCAGCTGCGCCAGCAGCTCGCCCAGCTCCAGACCCGGGGATTCCGCTCCGGCGTGAAGCCATCCCGCCCGGAGGAGACCACCGGCCCATCACCCCGCATCACGGTGGAGCAGGTGCGGCGCTGGGGCGAGGCCATGGCAGACCATCCCCGCTGGAGCGCGCTGCGCGTCGGGACCTCTCTGCGCCAGGCCGACACCCTGGTGTTCAGCGGCCTGAGGGGCCTGATCGAGGAGCGTCGCCGCCACGGGCAGGCTCCCCGCGCCGATCTGGAGCAGGAGCTCAATCGCCGCTCGCCCGGGCTCGGCACCGAGCTGCGCCAGGCCCTGCGCGGGCCCCAGAGCAAGGCCCGACTGGCGGTGAAGGCTGCCTTCGCGCTTTACGGCGTGCGCGCGCCGGAGTGGCTCAACGAAGCCCCGATGCGGGTGGTGGACGACCTCCTGGATCGGATCACCAGATTGGAGGCCGCCGCGCGCACAGAGCAGCAAGCGCAGCAGCACACGCAGAGGCAGCGGCAGGAGGACAAACAGGAACAGACGCGAAGGCAGAAACAGAACGCGCGGCAGCAGCAGCAAACGCAGACCAAGCAGAAGCAACAGCGGCACCAGGAAGAGCAGAGACAGACGCACAGGCCACCGGCGGAGAACCGGGTCGGCATGGATCGGCAGAGGGCTGAGGCCCTGGATCTGCTGGGGCTGGGGTGGGGTGCCAGCCGCGAAGCGGTGAAGCAGGCCCACCGCCGGCTCGTGAAGACCCATCACCCCGATCGGGGCGGCAACGCCGCGTCCTTCCAGCGGATTCATGCCGCCTATCAGCTGCTGATCGCCTGAACTGCTGATCGCCTGAACACCACCGGCCCACTGAGCATCAACGGCTCGGGATGCAGAGACGTCTCGCGGAACCAGGGGCGCTCAGGCCGCCGAGAAGGACGTGAGATACGGGAGCCGGGCTGCAGTGGCCCGCAGCTGGTCATCGTGGGCGAGCAGCTGGGAGGTGGCATCCCACTGGCCGCTGAGCAGCATGCGGCGGGGTCCATCGGCCAGGGTGAGGGGCCAGGAAGCGCCTTCCGAGATCACCGCAGCGGAGTCGGCGGCAGCGTTCAGGCTGACCCGCAGGGTGTCGAGGTCCACCACGACGCTCGCGCCTGGATCGGCCTCGATCGCGGCCTGCAGAGCCAGGGCATCGGCGTGGCTGACGCTGAGGCAGGGAATCCCCAGGGCCAGGCAGTTGCCGTAGAAGATTTCGGCGAAGCTCTCACCGATCACGGCCCGGATCCCCCAGCGCATCAGCGACTGGGGAGCATGTTCACGGCTGGAGCCACAGCCGAAGTTGCGGTTCACCACCAGCACCGTGGCCCCCTGGTGCTCGGGACGATCGAAGGGATGGGCGCCCTTGAGCTCGACGCGGTCGTCCGCGAAGGCCTGCTCACCCAGACCCTCGAAGGTGACGCACTTGAGGAAGCGGGCCGGGATGATCCGGTCGGTGTCGATGTCGTCGCCGCGCACCGCCACGGCGGTGCCGACCACCGAGGCGATCGCTCCGAAGGGGAAGGGGGCACTGATGCTGGTCATGGCGGCAGGCGAAGCGAGCGAAAGCGGAACAGGACGGAACAAGGGTGCCCGCCAGAGGCCTGGGGACAGGGGAAGGCGGAACGGTGCGGCGCAGGGGCAGCGGCAGGGACAGGAGAACGGCCAGCGGCAGCAGGGGAGGCGGCTCCAGCGGGCCGGCGCGGCAGCACTCCGGCCGGATCACCTCAGCCCGCGGCCGCCGGAACCGGCGCCCGATCCGGCGCCTTGGTGCCGGCCGTGTCCAGCAGGGTGCGCACATCGCTCACCTGGCCGCTGATGGCGGCAGCGGCCACCATCGCCGGGCTCATCAGCAGGGTGCGCCCGGAGGCCGAGCCCTGGCGCCCCTTGAAGTTGCGGTTACTGGAGCTGGCGCTGATCTGGCGGCCCTCCAGCCGGTCGGGGTTCATGGCCAGGCACATCGAGCAGCCGGGCTCGCGCCACTCGAAGCCAGCCTCGCGGAACACCCGATCGAGGCCCTCGGCCTCGGCTGCGGCGGCCACCTGCTCGGAGCCGGGCACCACGAAGGCCTTGATGCCGGGGGCCACGTGGCGTCCCTTCGCCACCGCGGCGGCAGCCTGCAGATCACTGAGACGACCGTTGGTGCAGCTGCCGATGAAGCACACATCCACCGGCAGGCCTGCGATCGGGGCGCCGGGGGTGAGGTCCATGTAGCGATAGGCCTCCTGCGCCAGGGGGCGTTCGTCGGGTTCGGTCTGCTCCAGGGTGGGCACCGCTTCATCCACGCCGATGCCCTGGCCCGGCGTGATCCCCCAGGTGACCGTGGGGGCGATGCTGGTGGCATCGAAGCGCACCTCGTCGTCGAAGACGGCATCAGGGCCGCTGGCCAGGGAGCTCCACCAGGCCACGGCCCGATCCCAGGCCTCGCCGCTCGGGGCGCAGGGACGGCCCTGGAGGTAGGCGAAGGTGGTGGCGTCGGGGTTGACGTAGCCGCAGCGGGCGCCGCCCTCGATCGCCATGTTGCAGAGGGTCATGCGCTCCTCCATCGAGAGCGCCGCGATCGCCGGACCGGCGAATTCATAGGCGTAGCCCACGCCGCCCTTGACGCCGAGGCTGCGGATGATGTGGAGCACCAGATCCTTGGCGTACACACCGTTCTGCAGGGCTCCGTCCACCCAGATCCGGCGCACCTTGAGCTTGCCCATCGCCAGGCTCTGACTGGCCAGCACATCGCGCACCTGGCTGGTGCCGATCCCGAAGGCGATCGCCCCGAAGGCGCCGTGGGTGGAGGTGTGGGAGTCGCCGCAGGCGACGGTCATGCCGGGCTGGGTGAGACCCAGCTCCGGAGCGATCACGTGCACGATCCCCTGGCGGCCGCTGCCGAGGCCGTGCAGGGTGATGCCGTGCTCGGCGCAGTTGCGCTCGAGCGTGGCGAGCATCTCCTCGGCCAGCGGATCGGCGAAGGGCCGCGCCTGGGAGGTGGTGGGCACGATGTGATCCACCGTGGCGACGGTGCGCTCCGGATGGCGCACGCCCAGACCGAGATCCCGCAAGGCGGCGAAGGCCTGCGGGCTGGTCACCTCATGAATCAGGTGCAGACCGATGAACAGCTGGGTGGAACCACCGGGCAGCTCGGCGACCTGGTGCAGGGTCCAGACCTTGTCGTAGAGGGTGCCGGCGCTCAAGGGTGTGCCTGTTTCCATCGAAAGTCCAGCCTAAGACGGGCGGGTGCGAGATCAGCGGGCCGGCCCCAGGCGCCAGGAACGCCAGCCGAAGCGCACCACCAGCAACCGCAACAGGAACACCAGCCACCAGGTGCATCCCATCGCCGCGGTGATCGGCCAGGTGAGCGGCTCGAAGCGGCCGGCGAAGGACCAGAGCAGGATCAGCACCAGGCTGCCGAGGATCGCCAGCTCTTCGTAGGGCTCACCCTGGAAGCTGCGCGGTTCGCGGCCACTCACCACATCCATGATCACCCCGCCGCCGGAACAGGTGAGGGCCGCCGACAGGGGCAGCCACCACCAGTCGAGCTGGGCCAGCAATGCCACCCGGGTGCCGATCACGGCAAAGGTGGCCAGGCCGATGCTGTCGCACACCGTGAAGACCGCACCCCAGACCGGCGACGCCAGCCGGCTGGGGCTGATCAGGTTGGACAGAACGGTGCCCAGCAGCAGCACCATCAGCACGATCACGAGATAGACGGGCTCACGGAAGAGACCCAGCGGCAGGCGATCACCGCCGATCAGCAGATCCCGGATCACGTCGCCGCCCACGGCCGGCAGGAGCGTGAGCACAAAGGTGCCCCAGAGGTCGTAGCGACGTTGCAGTGCCCGCAGAAAACCGGCGAGGGCAAAGGCAGCGGTGCCGATCAGATCGAAATGCCGGTAGCGGCGGACCTGGGCCAGCCGCTGGATGTGGCTGCGGCCCTCCGGCCCGAGCGGCACCTGGGCCTCACCCTGCAGCGTCAGCAGAATCAGCGCCACCAGCAGCAGCAACAGCAGCAGCAGGGCCCAGGGGGCCCATCCATGCCGCCAGCGGACCCAGCGCGGCGAAGGACTGTCCATCAACGCTCCAAGGGCTCGCAGAGCAGTTGCGGCCCAGTCTGTCGCGGTACGGTGCCGCCATTCAACTGCTCATCGGAGCCGCCTGCCGGTGCAGCCGCAGGACCCCATCACCACCGTGATCGCCCAGCGGGTGCGGCCCGGTCGGGAGAACGACTACGAGGCCTGGATCAGCGGGATCATCCGCGAGAGCAGCGCCTGGACTGGCCACATGGGAACTCACGTGATCCGGCCCCAGCCCGGGGTGCGGCCGGAGTACGTGGTGATCTTCCGCTTCGACACCGACGACCACTTCCGCGCCTGGATGACCTCCGAGGCGCGCCGGCGCTGGATCGAGCGGGCCGAGCCGCTGGTGGCGAGCGATCCCCAGGTCCGACACATCTCGGGGCTGGAGGCCTGGTTCTCGCTGCCGGGGGAGGTGCTGCCACCGCCGTCGCGCCACAAGATGGCCCTGGTCACCTGGGTGGCCGTGTACACCTTGATCCGCCTGCTGAGCCAGGTGCTGGCCCCGCTGCTCCATCCCCTGCCGGCCTGGCTGGCCCTGCTGATCACCAGCGGCCTCACCGTGCTGCTGCTCACCTACGGCGTCATGCCCCGGCTCACGCGCCTACTGAAGCGCTGGCTCTATCCCCGGGCAGCTCCAGCCGCAGCCGCAGACGATTCAGGGCCTCGCCGGCGGTGAGCGCCTGGATCCAGCCGCGGCCGCGGCTGGCGCCGAACCGCACCCCCTCGCTGCTGCTGCCATCCGGTCCGGCCACGGCGATGTGGACCAGGCCCACGGGCTTGTCGACGCTGCCGCCTCCCGGACCGGCGATGCCGCTCACGGCAATGGCCCAGGTGGCCCCGGTGATGCGGCGCACCCCCTCGGCCATGGCGATCGCCACCGGATCGCTCACCGCCCCATCACCCTCCAGCGAGGCGGCGGGCACCGCGAGCAGGTCCAGCTTGACGCGATTGGCATAGGCGATCACCCCACCCAGGAAGGCCTCAGACGCCCCCGGCACCGCCGCCAGGGCCGCGCCGATCCCGCCGCCCGTACAGGATTCAGCCACGGCCAGGGTCTCGCCGCGGCTGCGGAGCAGAGCCAGCACCACCGAGGCGAGGCTGTCGCTGTCGGCGCCATAGCACAGGGTGCTGGTGCGTTGACGCAACTCCGCCTCCACCGGCGCCAGCAGGGCTTCGGCTTCGCTGGCCGTGGCAGCGCAGGCCGTGATCCGCAGCTTCACCTCACCGGTGCCGGCGTAGGGGGCCACCGTGGGGTTCTCCAGGGCCAGCAGGTCGTGCACCTGCTCGGCCAGCGTGGATTCACCGATCCCCCAGAAGCGCAGCAGCCGGCTGGCGAACACCCCGGCGGCCAGGCCCTCCTGCCGCAACCAGGGAACGGCGGTCTGCTGCCACATCGCGTGGAGCTCGCTTGGCACACCCGGGAAGGTGAGCAGCGTGAAACCCGGCTGTACGGGGAACGGCAGCCCGGCCGGATCGGGGGTCCAGATCATCCCCGGCGCAGTGCCGGTGGGATTGGGCAGCACAGCTGCCCCCTCGGGCAGCAGGGCCTGGCGTCGCAGGCTGTCCGACAGGGGCCGACCACGGGCGGCCACTTTGGCCTGGATGTCATCCCAGACCTCGGGATGCTCCATCAGCGGTGCTCCGAAGGCGGCGGCGATGGCGGCGGTGGTGAGGTCGTCGGGGGTGGGACCGAGACCTCCGGTGGTGATCAACAACCGGCAGCGACCCGCCGCCTCCTGCACGGCAGCGATCAGGCGCTCGCTGTTGTCACCCACCACCCCCTGGCGGAAGTGGGGGATTCCCAGGCCGGCCAGGGCTTCGGCCAGCCAGCGGGCATTGCCGTTGGTGATGTTGCCGAGCAGCAGCTCGGTCCCGACGCAGAGAACCTCAGCGCTGGCCATGGGAAGGACGTTCGGGGAGAGAGGAGGGCTCGCCCGGCTCCGCCCCATCCCACGGTTCCTCCTGCAGGCGGCGGCTGGCCACCACCACCCCGATCAGGATCGCGGTGGCCAGGGCCAGCCAGAGGAAGCGCAGTTCGGCATTGGCCAGCACCAGGGCCAGGGAAGCCAGCCACTGGGTGAACGCATAGATCAGCACCACGGTGCGGCGATGGCTGAAGCCGGCCCTGAGCAGGCGGTGGTGCAGATGGCGACGATCGGGATAGAAGGGCGAATGCCCCTCGCTGAGGCGTCCCATGATCACGGCCGACATGTCGGCCAGCGGCAGGGACAGGATCAGCAGAGGCAGCAGCAGGCTGACGCTGGTGAGGCCCTTGGCCGGGCCCACGATGCTGATCGCCGCCAGGGCGAAACCGAGGAAGTAGGAGCCGCCATCGCCCATGAAGATGCGGGCGGGGTTGAAGTTGTGGCGCAGAAAGCCCAGGCAGGCCCCCGCCAGGGCCGCAGCCAGCAGGCCCGCCGCCGGCTGATGCAGGCTGAAGCTGACCGAGAGCAGGCCCACGGCGGCGATGCCACTCACCCCGGCGGCCAGGCCGTCGAGGCCATCCAGCCAGTTGATCGCATTGGTGATCCCCACCAGCCAGATCACGGTGGCCAAAAGGCTCAGCGGTTCGGGCAGCACCAGCACCGGCGCCAGGGCATCGCCGAAGGAAAAGGGCAGCTCGATCGTGCCGATCCGCACCCCTTCACCCCAGACCACCGTGGCCACGGCCACCTGACCGACCAGACGCGGCAGGGGCGGCAGAGCGAAGAGATCGTCCGCCAGGCCGATCACGAAGAAGCAGAGCGAGCCGGCCAGGGTGGTCCAGATCGCCGTGTCCTTGCTGACGGGCAACTCGGCGAAGCCACCGAAGGCCCAGGTGAGCATGAGCCCGAGGCTGAAACCAGCCACGATGCCGATGCCGCCGAGGCGCACCATCGGCGTGGTGTGCTGCTTGCGGGGATCAGGCTGATCGGTGAGTCCCCAGCGCAGACCCAGGCGCCGCACAACGGGCACGATCAGAGCCGTGAGCACCGACGCGGCGAAGAAGGTGAGCAGGGCCGCCGCGTTGGGGCTGTAGGCGAGGGTCACAGCAACGGGGCCGGTGGGGGTGCCAGGAGCGGGCCTTCGCGGGCCACCTTATGGACTCAGAGCCTGCTCAGGCGTGCTGCAGCTGACGCTCGAAAGCGTAGAGGGGGAAGCGATCGCAGAGCGCGGCCACCCGGTCGCGGCAGCGCTGCTCGATGGCGCCATCCTCCGGACTGAGCAGACGATCAGCGATCACATCGGCCACCTCCCGGAAGGCCTCCTGATCGAAGCCTCGGGTGGTGCAGGCGGCGGTGCCGAGCCGCAGGCCACTGGTCACGAAGGGGGACTGGGGATCGAAGGGCACGGTGTTCTTGTTGGCTGTGATGTGCACGTCACTGACCAGCAGATCGGCCACCTTGCCGGTCATGCCGATACTGCGCAGGTCCAGCAGGACCAGATGGTTGTCGGTGCCGCCGCTCACCACATCGATGCCACGTTCGAGGACGCGCTCCGCCAGGGCCTGGGCATTGGCGATCACCTGCTGGCTGTAGGCGGTGAACTCGGGCTGCAGCGCCTCACCGAAGGCCACCGCCTTGGCAGCGATCACGTGCTCCAGCGGGCCGCCCTGGCTGCCGGGGAACACGGCCTTGTCGAACTGGCGGCCGAATTCGGCATCGCCCGTAAGGATCAGGCCGCCCCGCGGACCGCGCAGGGTCTTGTGGGTGGTGGTGGTGACCACATGGCAATGGGGCACCGGGCTGGGATGCACGCCGGCCGCCACCAGTCCGGCGATGTGGGCCATATCCGCCAGCAGCCAGGCACCCACCTCATCGGCGATGGCGCGGAAGGCGGCGAAGTCGATCGTGCGGGGGTAGGCGGAGTAGCCGCAGACGATCAGTTTCGGCCGGTGCTGCAGCGCCAGGGTGCGGATCGTGTCGTAGTTGAGCTGCTGGGTCTCGGGATCCACGCCGTAGTGCACCGCCTTGAACCATTTGCCGCTCACATTCACCGGCGAGCCGTGGGTGAGGTGGCCGCCATGGCTCAGGTCCATACCCAGGATCGTGTCGCCGGGCTTGAGCAGGGCCAGGAAGACAGCGAAGTTGGCCTGGGCGCCGCTGTGGGGCTGCACGTTGGCCCAGGCGGCACCGAACAGTTGCTTGGCCCGCTCGATCGCCAGCTCCTCGATCGCGTCGACGTGCTCGCAGCCGCCGTAGTAGCGCTTATGGGGCAGCCCCTCGGCGTACTTGTTGGTGAGCACCGAGCCCTGGGCCTCCATCACAGCGCGGGAGGCGAAGTTCTCCGAAGCGATCAGCTCCAGATGGGTCTGCTGGCGCTGGAGCTCCTTGCCGATCAGGGCCGCCACGGCCGGATCCCCGGCGACCAGGGGCTGGTTGAGCGCTGCCGAGGTGTCCGCCATGGGCCGGATGCGGGGGTTGCTCATCGTAATGAAACGGAGGGGTTCGTCTGCCGTCACAAACCTGCAGCGGCAGTCCTGGCGCGACAGACCCTCACCAAGCCAGGCGCGGAGGCCGGCCAAAAAAAACCGCCCCTTTTGGGACGGTGAAGAAGCGCGCCTGGAGAGATTCGAACTCCCGACCCTCTGATCCGTAGTCAGATGCTCTAATCCGCTGAGCTACAAGCGCGTGTGCAGGCATTTTGACCGCACGGGGGGCCCCTCCGTCAACCAACCGCCTCCAACCAACCGCCTCCAGCAGCCGCCCCCAACCAGCGGCCCCGCCGCGGCGCCGGAGCGGAGTGCAAGGGCGCCCCCCAGAATCGGGCCATCCCGTTCCGACCCGCCACGGCGGAACTTCGCCCTCCCCCAGACCCATGCCGATCCGCTGGTACGGTCCCGCCGACCCGGGTGACCCCACCTACCGCCATTTCGAGCGGATCGTGAATCTCACCCTGCACGGCGCCGTGTTCGCGGCGGTGAACAGCGGCCTCTGGTTCCTGCAGGAGCTGCGCCATCCCTTCAGCCACCTCGACCTGGTGACCCTCACCTGGGGAGCCATGCTGGTGGTGCACGGCGGCGTGGTGATCGCCCTGCGCCCGCCCCGCCAGGATCCGGCCTGAGCGGACCCGGCTGCTGCTCCACCTGCTTCAGATCCCTCCACCGATTCCGGACACCGCCATGGGCATGGACGCCGCCACGATCCGACAGCTGACTGAGGCCCTGGCCGATCGGCTCTACCTGCAGGTGGCCGGCTGGCACCTCTATCTGGGCGATGCGGGCCTGGCCGAGACCCTGGCGATCGAATGCGTGGCCCGGCTGGAGCAGGGACCCGGCGTCTGTGCCCGTCAGGCCCTGGAGGCCGTGCAGGTACCGATCGGCGGCGGCAGCACCCGCCTGCCCCTGGCCCGCCTGATCCCCCCCGGCCAGCTGCGCGACCTGGAAGACGTGCTGCAGGAGTTTGGCTGATCCAGCCGAGGCCGATAGGGTTGCCGCTCCTGCGGACGGGACGTGCTGGTCATTGAGGTCACCAACGCCCGCGACGTGGTGCGGCAGCGCATCGGCCGCCTCGGAAGCCGCCTGATCGGCAAGGTGGTGGACGCCGAGGCCCAGGTGGAGAAGGTGCTGATCCAGGAACTGGAGAGCGCCTTCAAGGAATTCGGCATCGAGGCGCGCATCTTCTCGATCGACGGGCCCCAGATGGTGGGGCGCTCCCGCCTCGAGATCCCCCTGCACGTACGCGAGGAGCGGCAGGTGCGACTGCCGGATCCGGACTGAGGGCCAAGCGTTTTCGCAAGAGGCATTGTGCGGCAAGCGTGATCACACTGCTCGTGCGGTGATCAGCCCCAGGGAGCCTTGGGACGTCCGGACCAACGCCCGGCCAACAGCCCTACAAACAGGCCGCCTCTCCCAGCTGAAACCGCCCTCATGCACCACCGAAGCCGGGGAACTGGAGACCCCCTCAGAAACCGCCAGGCTCACGGGCCGGCTTGTCCCAGTACACATTGATCACGTAGCCAGGGCGCTTGAAGGAGGGACCTGCACCCTCACGGTTGGTGCGTTCATAGGTCTTGCCCTGCTCAGCGGCAGGAAAGGCAAAGGCGTAATGATTGAAATCGTTGATGTAGACATTGCCCTGCATCTGAGACCAGATACAGCGTCCTTTGAGCATCTCGCCGTTGTCGCGAACCATCTCGCAATACGCCACTGTCGAGTCGGCCAAGGCCGGGGTGGTGCTGACGACGACGGCCAGCGCGGCGAGTGCTGAGCGGTTCATGCGGTATGAGGGCCAGGAGCTTCAGTCAGTGTCACACGATCCGACTGGCCTGCAGCATCAGACCGATCGCGATCGCAAGGGTCGATTGCAGCATCGGCACCAGGATGATCGTCATGCACTGCACCTGCCTGTGCTCGGGCACCGTGTGGAAGCGATAGCTGTCCAGTCCCAGAAGACCCATTCCACCCAGCGAGAGAAGAAGCACTGCGCGGAACAGCAGATCCGAAAGGGGGCAGCGCTCACGCTCGCAATGTGCGCAGGAGCGCCCAGGCCGAGAGGATCATCAACGCGGGCCAGATCAGCAGGAGATCGACCCTGATGTTCGCCTCCGGCGTTCTCAGTTGCACCAGCCATTCCCAGCCGGCATAAACCCCCCAGGCGATGGCCCCGATCCGCAGCGCGCCAGGATGGCGGGCAAGACCGGGCCAGCGGAACCGCAGGGCAAGATCAACCGCGATGAAGACCACGGCAACCAGCAGAATGGTCTGGGGCTTGCCAACGAACAGCGGCACGAGCAGATCCATGGCGTCGGGATCTTGAAGGCTGTTGCCGGAGCCGTGGCTGCCGACTGACAGCAGTAGCCATGGCAGACTAACAATTCTGTCCGTCAGAATGGCAATCGTGCCCGCGGCGCTCAACGCCTCCGGTCACAACATTGTGTCGCGCAACGCGCAGAAGCTCCGAATGAACCGCACAAACCATCGTGTCGTCTGCAGCGTCGCCGCCATAGCCGTTCTGCTTCCGCTTGCCTCCCATGCGATGGACCCGGAGCGTATGCGAAGAAGCTCGAACAATCAGGCTGCACCCAGGTCACGGAAATGCAAGGTTGCGACATCAACAAGACCAAGGCCGAAAACGCCAAAGCGGGCTTCGGAACGGCACCGGCTGCCACAGCATCGACCTACGCCGGTCGCTGGGTCGCCAAGAACAGCGGAACTGGACAGACCGACGCCACCATCCAAATCGACAACAAGAATCAGGTGGTTGTCAACGGCAAACCTGTGGCCAGCAGGCTCAGTGATGGGGCCCTGGTGTTCAAAACCGGCTTCATCACCTTCACGATTCAAGGCGATCCAAAGATCAGGAATGAGAGCCGTTGGTTTGATTCCGACGCCCAGACTTCCGGCCCGATTCGTCGCAAGTAATCCCTGAGCAGATTCAGGCGCGGAGCCGGCGTTTGTTCAGCGAACGCTTAACGGCCCCCGCCGGGCAGGCGTGCCAGCAATTGCCGCTGCATCTGGCGCGCCTCCGGCACCCCAGCGGCACTGGCAGCGAGTCCATAGATCGCCAGCCCCAGCCCGGCGCAGAGACTGGTCTGCAGCAGGCGTCCCAACAGGCCCGCCGGCCAGGCCACCCACACCGACAGGGCCCAGGCCACCAGTGCAGCAGCCAGGGCCGCCAGCAGCAGCAGCAGGGTGTCTCGCGCCCAGAGGCGCAGCGGCATCGCCCCCAGCCGTGCCTGCAGGGCCAGCAGCAGGCCGGCGCAGGTGATCAGATTCACCGCCACCGTGGCGAGCACCAGGCCCGGTGCCCCGAAGTTGAGGGCCGGCAGCTGCAGACCCCAGGGGCTGGGGCCACCCACCAGAAGCCAGTCGAACGCCACATTGAGGCCAATGCCGGCCATCGAGAAGCGGAACGGCGTGGTGCCGTCGCCCAGGGCATAAAACACCCGCACCAGCACATCGCGGGCCAGATAGGCCGGCATGCCCACGCCGTAGGCCATCAGGAGTCCACCCACCAGGGCGGCGGCGCCGGCATCGAAGGCGCCACGCTCGTAGATCAACGCCACGATCGGCCCGGCCAGGGCCACCATCAGCGCCCCCATCGGCAGCATGCTGGCGTTGGAGAGCATCAGACCCTGGCGGATGCGGGCGATCAGCTCAGGCCGATCAGCGGGAGCGGTGAGCCGGGCGAACACCGGCAGCAGCGGCACCAGCAGGGCGTTGGAGAGCAGGCCCAGGGGCGTCTGCACCAGCAGGTTGGCGTACCCCAGACCCGCTGCAGCCCCCACGATCCCGGAGGCGAAGAACAGATCGGTGAACACATTGATCTGCAGCATTCCCGAGGAGAGCGTCGCCGGCCCCATCACCTGGAGCACCTCGCGGACGCCCGGATCGCGCCAGTCCCACACCAGGCGGAAGTGGCCCAGGCCCTGGCGGGCCAGGGCAGGCAGCTGAATCAGCCACTGCAACACCGCCCCCAGCGTGGTGCTGCCCGCCAGCACGATGCCGCCGATCAGGGCCGTGGCTGGCAGGGTGATTGCCGCCCCCAGCTGCCACCAGAGCAGGCCGATGCCACCGATCACGGCCACGCTGGAGAGCAGCGGACTCACCGCCGGCAGCCAGAATTCATCGGCGGCGTTCAGGGCGCCGAAGCCAAGGCCGATCAGACCGGCGAACAGGGCCATCGGCGCCATCCAGCGCAGCTGCTGCACGGCGATGTCGTGGCGGGTGGCCTCCAGGCCCGGCCCGACGAGGTCGATCAAAGGATTGGCCGCGATCACCAGAATCAGGGTCACCCCCAGCAGTCCGACGCCCACCAGGGTGTTCATCGCCGCCAGCACGTGGGCGCCCTCCTGGCGGGGCCGACGCGCCAGCACGCTCACCATGGCGCTGTGAAAAGGCCCGTTGATGCCCCCCAGCAGGATCAGCAGGAAGCCGGGCAACACATAGGCGTAGTTGTAGGCGTCGTAGGCGGCCCCCACGCCGAAGGCTGCGGCGATCACCTGCTGCCTCACCAGCCCCGCCACTTTGCTCAGGCCTGTGGCCACGGCCACGATCAGGGCGATGCGGCGCAGGGATTTCGCCATCCGGTTCGATCCAGGGCCAGAACTGCTCGGGATTCTCCATCGCGGTCCTGCGGCACCCCCCCGGGCCGCGCCGGCGATGGGGCCGGCACAGAATCCGGGCAATTGCGGCGCAACCCTTGGCTTCGAAGCAGTCGGTGTCGAAGGCCAGCTCGCCTTCCCTGGCGCCCTCCCCATCGCCCGCCTTGGCAACGGAGGGAGTGGACCAGCTGGTGCTGCCCTTCGAGGGGCTGCAGGAAGGGGTGCTGCTGAAGCGCTACAAGCGCTTCCTGGCGGACGTGCAGCTCGACGACGGCACGGTGGTCACAGCCCACTGCGCCAACACCGGCCCGATGACCGGCGTGCTCCATCCCGGTGGCCGGGTGCGGCTGCGCTACGCCCCATCCCCCAGCCGCAAGCTCGCCTGGACCTGGGAGCAGGCCGAAGTGCCGGGCGCCGATGGGACGCCGCTCTGGGTGGGCATCAACACCGCCCTGCCCAACCGCCTGGTGCGGGCCACGATCGAAGCGGGCCTGCTGGAGCCCTGGCTGGGGCCGATCGGAGCGGTGCGGGCCGAGGTGCCCTACGGCCAGGGGAGCCGCAGCCGCATCGACCTGCTGCTCAGCCCGGCCGAAGGCAGCGCCGATCCCCGCCCGATCTACCTGGAAGTGAAGAACACCACCTGGACCCGCGGCGATCTGGCCCTCTTCCCCGACACCGTGACCGAGCGGGGCCAGAAGCACCTCGAGGAACTGATCGGCGTGCTGCCCGAGGCGCGGGCCGTACTGCTGCCCTGCCTGAGCCGCTCCGACGTGCGCCGCTTCGCGCCGGGTGATTCAGCCGATCCCCGCTACGGCGAGCTGTTCCGCCAGGCCCTGGCGGCGGGGGTGGAGGTGCTGCCCTGCATCTACGACGTGCAGGCCGATGGGGTGCGCTGGCGCGGCCTGGCCGCGGTACAGCCCCACAGCGACGACGGGGGGTGAGGCCCCGCTGCCGGCCCCACCAGCCGCGGCACCCCCCATAGAGTTGCCCAACCCGTGCCAGGCCGCTGTGGATACCCGCGCCTTCAAACGCTCGCTGCATCACTCGGAGCGTTACAACCGCCGCGGCTTCGGCCTCGGCGAGGAGGTGGCCGGCAGCCTGCAGACGGCTTACCAGAGCGATCTGATCGCCACCCTGCGCGAGAACGGCCACACCCTGCAACGCGGCCGCCTGACGGTGCGGCTGGCCGAAGCCTTCGGCTTCTGCTGGGGGGTGGAGCGGGCCGTGGCCATGGCCTACGAGACCCGGCGCCATTACCCAAGCGAACGGATCTGGATCACCAACGAGATCATCCACAACCCCTCGGTGAACGATCACCTGCGGCAGATGAACGTGCTGTTCATCCCGGTCGAGGGTGGCGTCAAGGACTTCTCCGACGTGGCCCGTGGCGACGTGGTGATCCTGCCCGCCTTCGGCGCCACCGTGCAGGAGATGCAGCTGCTCAACGAGCGCGGCTGCCACATCGTGGACACCACCTGTCCCTGGGTCTCGAAGGTGTGGAACACGGTGGAGAAGCACAAGAAGCACGCCTTCACCTCGATCATCCACGGCAAGGTGAAACACGAGGAGACCCTCGCCACCAGCTCCTTTGCGGGCACCTACCTGGTGGTGCTCGACCTGGCCGAGGCCCAGATGGTCTGCGATTACATCCTCGGCCGCGGCACCGCCGACCGCGACGCCTTCATGGCCCGCTTCGCCAAGGCCTGTTCCCCCGGCTTCGATCCCGACCGTGACCTGTTCCGGGTGGGCGTGGCCAACCAGACCACCATGCTCAAGAGCGAAACCGAGGAGATCGGCCGCCTGGTGGAGCGCACCATGCTGGAACGCTTCGGTCCGGTGGAACTGAACGAGCATTTTCTGGCCTTCAACACCATCTGTGACGCCACCCAGGAACGGCAGGACGCGATGTTCTCCCTGGTGGATGAGCCCCTCGATCTGATGGTGGTGATCGGCGGCTACAACTCCTCCAACACCACCCACCTGCAGGAGATCGCGGTCAGCCGCGGCATCCGCTCCTTCCACATCGACACCCCCGAGCGGATAGGACCGGGCAACCGGATCGAGCACATGCCCCTCGGCGCCGAGCTGGCGGTGGAAGATCCCTTCCTGCCGGACGGGCCGATCCGGGTGGGCATCACCTCAGGCGCCTCCACGCCGGACCGGGTGGTGGAAGACGTGATCGAGCGGCTGATCGGCCTGACCTGCTGACCACCCACAGGCCTGATCACCTGAATCACCCGATGACCGTGCTGCCTCTGCAGCGGCAGCAGCCTCTGAAATCGGGGAACCACCGCAGAAGGGCCTCGATGGCAAGGATTCCTTTACATTGCTTGATGGCTTGGCCGGTGGGGCTGCCGCTTCGTCCGTTGCCTGTCCCGCTTTGACGACGACCGCCCTGAGCGATCTCCACTCCAACCCCATGAGCGACGCCGCTGCCGCCGAGGGTTTCGAGCCGATGGCCCCAGAGGTGAGCTTGCGGGATGGCGACGATGATCGGGTGCGGCGCTATGCCTCCACCTTCGCCGACCTGATGGAAATGCGGGCTCCTGCCGAGCAGGTGGGCCAGTACCTGGATCGCCACGAAGGCTGGTTCCGGCGCTGCGCCGCCCCGATGACCGTTCAGCCCCATGGCAGCAACGGCTATGTGCTCACCCTGGGGCGTTTCGGCAATTTCGGCTTTGAGGTGGAGCCCACGATCGGCCTGGAACTGCTCCCCCAGGCTGAAGGCGTCTACCGGATCGTGACCTTGCCACCGCAGGTGATGGCCGGAACAGGGCTGGAGGGCCTCTACGACGTCGACTTCAACGCCGCCCTGCGGCTTGATGAAACCACGCCAGAGAACGAGGAAGACGGTCCACTCACCCTGGTGCGCTGGGAGCTGGATCTGAGCGTCTGGATTCGGTTGCCCAAGGTGATCACCCTGCTGCCGGACTCCCTGGTGCAGAGCAGCGGTGACCATCTGCTCCGCCAGATCGTGCGGCAGATCTCACGTCGCCTCACCTGGAAGGTGCAGGAGGATTTCCACGCCACCCACGGGCTCGCCTGTCCGCCGCGGCGCCGCGCCCAGTTCTGAGGCGGCACCTCACCGGCTCAGAATCGGGCTGGGCCTGCAGGATCTGGATCCGTCTCAGCGGCTGGTCCAGATCTTGTTGACGATCTGCATGCCGCTCAACGCCTGCCAGAGGAACAGGGTCATCACGCTCATGTTCAGACCCACGTGCACCTTGCGGGCGATCAGATTGCCCTGCTGCATCAGCGGCGAGAGCGCCGAAGCCAGGGCGATCAGGGAGGTCATGGCGATGCCCACCAGCAGGTGCGGCCCCACGAACAGCTTGCCGTTGTTGAGGTAGGTGACGGCCATGCCGCCGAAGGTGCCCAGCACCATCACCGCCAGCACGACGCTGCCGAGCTGGTAGTGGCGCCGGGCGAACTGCCCCTTGATCAGCTCCTTGCGATCTTCGGCCGCGGCGGTGCGGGTCTTCTTGGCCTTGATGCCGAGCAGCATGGCGTAGCCCGAGAGGGCCAGCAGCCCCCACATCATCAGGGGATGCAGGAAGTTGAGGCCGAAGGCCAGGGAGCTGGGAAGGGCGATGGGCATGGCGGGATTCGGCCGCTCAGGGGCGGCTCGGGGGATGGCAGCGAAGCTACAACTCACCGCCAACTCAGTGCAGGAAGTGGCGCCGGCCGGTGCAGACCATCGCCAGGCCGAGGTCATCGCAGGCGCTGATCGAGTCGCCATCGCGCACGCTGCCGCCCGGCTGGATCACGGCGCTGATGCCGTGGGCCGCGGCCAGCCGCACCGTGTCGTCGAAGGGGAAGAAGCCATCACTGGCGAGCACCGCACCCTGGGCCCGTTCGCCGGCCGCCTCCAGGGCCAGCCGCGCCGATCCCACCCGGTTCATCTGACCGGCACCGATGCCGAGGCTCTGGCCGCCACGGGCGACGCTGATGGCATTGGAGCGCACATGGCGCACCACCCGCCAGGCGAAGCGCAGGTCGTCAAGCTCCGCCTCCGTGGGCTGGCGGCGGCTCACCACCTGCCAGGCGTCTTCCTCCACGGGCTGATCATCGAACGCCTGGACCAGCACGCCACCGAGCACGCTGCGCAACTGCTGGTGCGGCGCAGCGGCGATGGCGGCTGGGCTGAGCTCCAGCAAGCGCAGGTTGGCCTTGGCCGCCAGGGCGGCGCGGGCGTCGGCGTCGTAGGCCGGTGCCACCACGCACTCCAGGAACAGGCCGGTGAGATGGGCCGCTGCCGCGCCATCCACCGGGCCGTTCAGCGCCACGATGCCGCCGAAGGCCGACACCCGATCCGCATCCAGGGCGCGCAGCAGGGCCTCGGCGCTGCTGCTGCCGGTGGCGACGCCGCAGGGATTGGTGTGCTTCACCACCACCGCCGCCGGCTGCTGGCGCTGCTCGCCGTAGCCGAACTCCCGCACGGTGGCCAGAGCGGCCTCCAGGTCGATGAGGTTGTTGTAACTGAGTTCCTTGCCCTGCAGCTGGCTTGCCGCGCCCCAGCCGGCGGCAGGCGCGCTGTACCAGGTGGCACGTTGGTGAGGATTCTCGCCGTAACGGAGGCTCTGGCGCGCTGGCAGGTCCAGTCGCAGGGGCGCGGCCACCGCAGACTCGCTCGTGCCGGAGGTCGCTGCCGCAGGCTCCTCAGCCGCCAGACGCTCCGCCAGCCAGGTGCTGATGGCGGCGTCGTAGGCAGCGGTGTGGCGGTAGGCCGCCAGGGCCAGCTGCCGGCGCAGGGCCCGGTCCACCCGGCCGGCGGCCAGGGCTTCCAGGAAGCTGGGGTACTGGTCCGGATCGGTCAGCACCGCCACATCGTCGTGGTTCTTGGCAGCGGCGCGCACCATCGCCGGCCCGCCGATGTCGATGTTCTCGATCGCCGTCTCAAAGGCCACGGCCGGATCGGCCACGGTTTCGCGGAAGGGATAGAGGTTCACCACCACCACATCGATGGCCTCGATGTCCTGGGCGGCCAGGTCGGCAAGATGCGAGGCCACGGAGCGGCGGGCCAGGATGCCGCCATGGATGCGGGGGTGCAGTGTCTTGACCCGGCCGCCGAGGATCTCGGGAGCTCCGGTGTGCTCAGCCACCTTGGTGACGCTCAGGCCAGCGGCGGCCAGGGCCGCGGCGGTGCCGCCACTGGAGATCAGCCGGTAGCCGGCCTGCAGCAGGCCCTGAGCCAGGGGCACCAGATCCCGCTTGTCGGACACACTCAGGAGGGCCGTGGGCGCCATGGCGGCAGATGAGGGGGCGTAAGGCCCAACCTACGCAGCAGACCCTGGGCTGCTCCACCGGTGCCACGGCCCCGCTATCGCTTGGTCCAGTCCTGCGGCCCCTGCATGGTGCAGACAGCCCTGCAGGGCCTCTCCGCATGATTGGAACGCTCCTGCCGTCGACGCCATGACCAGCCCCTTCTCCCCGGACCCTGAGCAGATCCGCCTCGGCCCGGACCAGGCGGCCACGCGGCTGGTACTGCTGCATGGCTGGGGGGCCGATGCCGACGACCTGCTCGATCTGGGCGCGTTGCTGGTGGGCCCGGAGGTGAGCGTGGTGGCACTGCGGGCGCCCGATCCCCATCCCGCCGGCCAGGGGCGGCAGTGGTACGACCTGCAGCAGCCGGAATGGCCGCAGTTGCCCCAGGCCCGCCGGGATCTGCGCCAGCGGCTCGAGCAACTGGCGACCAGTGTTCCCCTGGCGAACACGGCGCTGCTGGGCTTCTCCCAGGGAGCCGCCATGGCGATCGATGTGGGCACCAGCGCTGACAGCGAGGGGCTGCCACTGGCGGCGCTGGTGAGCTGCAGCGGCTACCCCCATCCCGGCTGGCAGCCAGGCCCTCTGCACATGGCTGTGCTGCTCACCCATGGCGAACAGGACCCGGTGGTGCCCTTCGCGGCCAGCCTCGAGCTGGAGCGCCAGCTCACCGGCGTTGCACAGGCACAACATCCGGTGCAACGCCTGGCTTTCGCCGGCGGCCACACGATCGATGAAGACCTGCTGCCGCGGATCCGAGCCTTTCTGGCCCAGCACCTGCAAGCCTCGACAGCTGGCTGATGAGGCATGCCTGATCTTGGGTGACCTTCAGCCGCCCCTGAGATTCAGAACGCGATGCAGGACTTGATGCGCGCCAGGGATCGTGATGCAGGAGCCAGCGAGTCCAGCGACCCGTGAGGTGCCGTGGCCGCTGGCTCCGCTCCGCTGCCGCCCTCAAACGAAGGCGTACTCGTATTCCTCCATTTCCTCCCAGTCGTCCGAGGCCATGGCTTCCAGACCTTCGAACAGCACCTCCTCGCCGATCTGATCGACAATCAGACGCAGGGAGGGGAAGAGGAAGTGGTTCTCTTCGGCGTACTGAGCGCTGAACAGGCCCTTCTCACCCCAGAAGAAGCGGTCCGTGGTGTGCTCGTTGCGACGCACGTTGAGGATGGCCGGAGCTTCCAGTCCCACTTCGGCGATGTAGCGACGCGCCGCGGTGACCGGCTTGTGGGAGCCGGTTTCGAGGTTGTGGGTGGAGACATGGGCCAGAACACGCTGGCCGGCGAGGCGGCGACGGCTGATCCGCTTGCGCTTTTTCGACATGACACGGCTCCCGCGGGCGGGAGGCTGAGAGAGGAGGGAAGGAGGGACGACAGATTCAGCCGGCAAGCCGAGCTGAACCGTGTCATCCGCGGCTCCAGCAAAGAAGCCACGGAAGACGCCCAAACGTCTGTCGTCCGGAACGGATCACCGCAGACGTTTTCGGGAAAACGCCTGCGGTGGCCGCGTCATCAACAACGTCTGAACCCGCGGCGGCGGAGCTCAGACCAGGAGAGGGAGGCGAACCTGGCTCTGCTGTAGCCTCATTTGCGGAGAAGTGCAACATGTTGGCCGTGACGACTGCGACTTACCGTCCGCTCGCGGACTGGGAAGTATTGGTCGATACCAGGATCTTAAGACTTTTTCTGGGATTTTCAACGCCCTCCCCGGACTTCTTCCGCGAACCCCCTCGCCGTCTCTGCTGATGCAGGTCTCCGAGCGGTTTCTGGCCCTGCTGACCAGCCAGCTGGCCCAGTTCGCCGACCGCGAAGACCTGAAGTCTGTGGTGGTGTATCTGGCCCTGCCTGGGGCAGACGGACGCCTCAGCCTGATGCCGGTGGGCCAATGGCCCCGTGATGGCAGGGCCCTGCCGGCGGTGGCCTCGGATCGCACCCTGCAGATGCCCGCCGAAGGCCGCCGCTGGTTGCCCCTGCGCCACGACCGGGCCCTGCTGGGGGCCCTGCAGGTGGAGAGTCGCAGCCTCAGCTGGCCGATGCCGCTGGTGGAGCGGCTCGAGGCGGTGGCCCACTGCCTCACCGAGGCCCTGCGGATCGATCTGGAACGGCAACATCTCCTGCAGCGCCAGCAGCGCCAGGACGAACAGCTGCGGCTGCTGATCCATCAGCTGCGCAATCCCCTCGCCGCCCTGCGCACCTTCGCCCAGCTGCTGCGGCGCCGGCTTGAGCAGGACAGCAGCAGCCGTCCCCTGGTGGACGGACTGCTGGCGGAGGAACGCCAGCTGAACCGCTATGTGGAAGCCATCAGTGCCCTGGCGCCGCCGGAGGCCCTGACGGGCAGCAGCGGCACCACGCCCCTGCTGCTGCCGCCGGTGCTCGCCGGACCGGAAGGCCAGCCCCTGGAGGAGGTCCTGGAGCCGCTTCTGCAGCGGGCCGCCGCCACTGCGGCACTGCAGAAGCGGCCCTGGCAGGGCCCGTCGTCGCTGCCGAGCTGGCGTGGCGACAGCGGTGCGGTGGCCGAAATCCTCGCCAACCTTCTGGAGAACGCCTTCCGCTACAGCCCCGCCGGAGCGGCCGTGGGCCTGCTGGTCGGCCGCAGCGACGGGCGGCTCAGCCTCACCGTGTGGGACGCCGGGCCCGCGATTCCAGAGCCGGAGCGGCAGGCGATCTTCGGGCGCGGCGTGCGGGGCACGGCCGGTCAGCAACTCGCCGGCACCGGGCTCGGCCTGGCCCTGGGCCGGGACCTGGCCCGCCAGATCGGCGGCGACCTGGAGCTGCTGATCCCGCCATCCCGTATCGATCCAGCCCTGCCGCCGCAGGGCAACGGCTTCCGGCTCAGCCTGCCTACAGCGGCAGAAGCGCCACCAGCGCAGCCGTGAGCAGCAGGCTGAGGGCCTCCACCCACTCCACACAGGCGCCGTAGCTGTCGCCGCTGTGGCTGCCGAGCCGCCGGCCCAGCCACAGGGGCACCAGCACCGCCGGCAGCACCCCCACCGCTCCGGCCAGCAGGGGCAGCCAGGGGTGCGGGGCCGCGCCGGGGCTGAATCCCGCCGCCCCAGCGGCCGGCACCAGCAGCACAACCCCGGCCAGCACCAGCAGCGATGGACGCAGTTCCAGCGCCAGGCCGCGCCAGTGATGGCGGTGGAACGCACCCGTGCCGCGGGCGCTGCGGTAGGGGAAGCGGTCCATGGCGATCAGGGGGGACAGCCGCGCCCAGAATGCGGCCCAGACCAGGGCGGCCGGAGCGGCTGCCGCGGCGGCGGCCGCCAGCCAGACGAGGGCGGCGAACCGCACCAGCAGCAACTGGGCAAAGGCCTGCACGCCACTGGCCCCCACCCGGCTGTCGGCCATGGCTTCGAGGCAGCGATCGCCGGCCGCCAGCCCATCGGCGGTATCCATGGCGCCATCGCTGTGCAGGCCGCCGCTGAGCGCCAGGCCCAGCACGATCACCAGGGCCGCCTGGGTGAGAGCCGGCGCTCGCCCCGCCAGCAGCAGCCACACCATCGCCTGCAGCCCGCCCAGCACCAGGCCGATCCAGGACGCGAAGCGGGCGATCCGGCTGAAGCGGGGCCGCGGCCACGGCCAGGCCGGCAGTACCGAATAGAAGATCCAGGCGCCGGCCAGATCCGCCAGCCAGCCGTCTCGTCCGTCGGGGTTGGGACCGAGCTGGTTGGCCGGTGGTGGCGCGGCAGAAGGTGAAGAACGCGGCACGTAGCGTCGGCGAAGCACCACCACGGCGCCATCGAGCCCCCATTCTCCTTCGCGATCACCGCCCGCTGCCCGTGCACCCGGGCCCGCTGCGGCCGCTTCCACACCCCCCACGGCGTCGTGGAGACTCCCCGGTTCATGCCGGTGGGCACCGCCGCCAGCATCAAGGGAGTCACCACACCCCAGCTGGCCGAAACCGGCAGCCAGATGGTGCTGGCCAACACGTATCACCTGCACCTGCAACCGGGCGAGCAGGTGGTGGCCGACGCCGGTGGGCTGCACCGCTTCATGGCCTGGGACGGGCCGCTGCTCACCGATTCCGGTGGCTTTCAGGTGTTCAGCCTCGGGGCGATCAACAAGATCGATGACAGCGGCGTGGTGTTCCGCTCCCCCCGCGACGGCGCCCGCATCCAGCTCACCCCCGAGCGGGCGATCGAGATCCAGATGGCCCTGGGCGCCGACGTGGCCATGGCCTTCGACCAGTGCCCTCCCTATCCGGCCAGTGAAACCGAGGTGGCCGCGGCCTGCCGCCGCACCCACCACTGGCTGGAGCGCTGCCTGAGCACCCACAACCGAGCCGATCAGGCCCTGTTCGGCATCGCCCAGGGGGGCTGCTACTCGCACCTGCGCCAGGACTCCACCCGGGTGGTGGCGGCGATGGACCTGCCCGGCATCGCCGTGGGCGGGGTGAGCGTGGGCGAGCCGGCCGAGGAGATGCACCGGATCGTGCGGCTGGTGGCGCCGCTGCTGCCGGAAGCCAAGCCCCACTACCTGATGGGCGTGGGCAGCCTGCGGGAAATGGCGATCGCGGTGGCCCACGGCTTCGATCTGTTCGACTGCGTGCTGCCCACCCGGCTGGGGCGGCACGGCACCGCCCTGGTGGGAGGCGAGCGCTGGAATCTGCGCAATGCCCGCTTCCGCCACGACCACACCCCCCTCGATCCGAGCTGCAGCTGCCTGGCCTGCCGCCAGCACAGCCGCGCCTATCTGCACCACCTGATCCGCAGCGGCGAGATGCTGGGCCGCACGCTGCTCAGCCTGCACAACATCACCACCTTGATCCGCTTCACCTCCGCCATGGCACAGGCGATCCAGGACGGTTGTTTTTCAGAGGATTTCGCTCCGTGGGAGCCGAATTCTCCGGCCGCACACACGTGGTAGGTTCCGACCACCACACTGTTTCAGGGATGGCTCTCTCCTCGCTGCTGGCCGGCTCCGCCCTCCACACCATGGCCCAGCTGCCCGAGGCCTACCAGGCGTTCGGTCCCCTGGTGGACATCCTGCCGATCATCCCCCTGTTCTTCCTGCTGCTCGCCTTTGTGTGGCAAGCCTCGGTGGGTTTCCGCTGAATCCTGTGGATTTCGGCTGATCGGCTGGGTTTGGGCTGACCCGCTGGGTTTCCGCTGATCCGGAGGCTCGCCGCCCCTCTGGCACCTGTCCTTTCGCCCCGGCGGTCGTGATCCCAACATCTCCCGGGACCTCCGGTGGCGTTCAGCACTGAGGCGGTCGCTTCACTCCATGGCGCAGCACGGCCCAGGCGAAGG
This sequence comes from Synechococcus sp. CCY9202, assembly GCF_034931685.1. Classification (NCBI taxonomy): domain Bacteria; kingdom Bacillati; phylum Cyanobacteriota; class Cyanophyceae; order Synechococcales; family Synechococcaceae; genus Synechococcus; species Synechococcus sp. CCY9202. Next base: position 16,459 of record NZ_JAYGID010000043.1, on the reverse strand, counting down.
CCGGCAGCGCCAGCATCCGCCGCCAGCGGCTCGGTTCCTGAATCAGCCGGTAGAGCCATTCGATGTGAAGCGCTCCCATCCACCGGGGTGCACGTGTCTTGACCCCGGCCCAGACATCAAAACTGCCGCCGACGCCCATCCAGAGGCCACCTCTGCGGCCTGGAAAGTGCTGGATCCAGGTTTCCTGGCGCGGTACCCCCAGGGCCACCAGCACCAGATCCGGCCTGGCATCAAGCAGCTGCTGCTGCAGGCCCGGCCACGCTTCGGTGCTCTGAAACCCATGGACCGAAAAAGCCAGCTGCAGAGCCGGCAGGTCGCGGTGTAGCCGCTCTCGCAGCCGTTCCATCACCTCCGGGCTGGCGCCCACCAGGGCCACCCGCCAGCCGTGGGTGGAGGCGTGAACGAGCAGGCGGTGGGCCAGCTCGATGCCCGGGGCGCGGCGCACCCGCAAGCCCTGGCGCCCCAGCGCCCAGACCACACCGGCGCCATCGGGGATCACCAGCGTCGCCGCCTCGATCGCCGCCCCCAGCTGCGGATCCGCCAGGGCGGCCATCGTCATCTCGGCGTTGAGGGTGACGATCTGGCCGCCGCCCCGCGGCAGCAGCGCCAGGGCCGCCTCAAACACATCCGGGCACACATCCACCGGCACGTCCAGCACCCGGGTGCGGCGGGGATCGGTCGCCTTCGCTGCCATGGGCCGGGTTCGCTGCGCGAGAGAATCTATGGCTCAACCCTGAAACCCACCTGCGGGGATTCAGAGGCGGCACCCGCTGAGGGCCCAGCATGACGATCTCCAGCGCCTCCTCCGACCGGCTCCTGATGCCGGAGCCCCTGCCGCCGGACGCGAACGGCGAGGAGACCAGCCTCGAGGCTCAGGCCTTTCTCGAAGAACTGGATCAGCAGATCGAACAGGTGGTGCTGCGGCGGCAGCATCCGATCACCGGATTGCTGCCGGCCAGCACCGCCCACACGGTGCACGGCAACTACGGCGATGCCTGGGTGCGCGATTGCGTTTATTCGATCCAATGCGTCTGGGGACTGGCCCTGGCCCACCAGCGCCTGCACGGCAGCACCCGCCGCGGCCACGAACTCCAGCAGCGGGTGCTGCAGCTGATGCGCGGCCTGCTGAACGTGATGCTGCGGCAAGCGGCAAAAGTGGAGCGCTTCAAGACCAGCCTCGACCGGCTTGACGCCATCCACGCCAAGTTCGATACCAACAGCGGTGAGCCGGTGGTGCCGGACGACGGCTGGGGCCATCTGCAGCTCGACGCCACCGCCCTGTTCCTGCTGCAACTGGCCCAGCTGACCCGCTCCGGCCTGGTGATCGTGCAGACCAGCCACGAGCGCGACTTCATCCAGAACCTGGTGTATTACGTGGCGCGGGCCTACCGCGTGGCCGACTACGGCATCTGGGAGCGGGGTGACAAGGGCAATCACGGCCTGCCGGAACGGAACGCCAGCTCGATCGGCCTGGTCAAGGCGGCCCTCGAAGCCCTGGAGGATCTCGATCTGTACGGCCCCCACGGCGACGGCAGCTGCTGCCTCACCATTCCCCACGATGCGATCGTGCGCCTGCGCCAGGCGCTGCTCAACCTGCTGCCGCGCGAATCCGCCAGCAAGGAGGCCGACAGCGCCTGCCTGTCGGTGATCGGCTACCCCGCCTGGGCGGTGGAGGATCCAGACCTGGTGGAACGGACCCGCCACCGCATCCGCCGCGATCTGGGCGGCGCCTACGGCTACAAGCGCTTCCGCCGCGACGGCCATCAGACGGTGGTGGAAGACGTGACCCGCCTGCACTACGAACGCGAGGAGCTGGCCCAGTTCGAACACATCGAATCCGAGTGGCCCCTGTTCCTCGCCTACGAGCTGGTCACGGCCTGCTGCGAAGGCCGCTGGGAAGAGGCCCGCAGCTGGCGTGAGCGCCTGCGGGCCGTGAGCGTGGAGGCGGACGGGGTGCTGCTGCTGCCGGAGCTGTACCTGGTGCCGGAGCAGGCGATCGAGGCCGAACGGGCCATTCCCGGCAGCCAGGAACGCGAACCGAACGAGAATGTGCCCCTGCTCTGGACCCAGAGCCTCACCTGGCTGGGAGACCTGCTGCTGCACGGGCTGATCACCCCCGCCGACCTCGACCCCAGCGGCCGCCGTCAGCCGCAGCAGCTCGGAGCCGATCGGGTGCTGGTCAGCCTGGTACCGGCCGACGCCACGATTGCGACCGCGCTCGAGCAGGCGGGCCTGCCGATCACCCGCAGCAACGAGAGCGTGCAGGTGGGCAGCTCCCGGGAGCTGGGCCGCCAGCTGGCGGCGGTGGGTGCCAACCCGCAGCTGGGGCTGAGCGGCCATCCACCGGTGCGGATCGAGACCATGGCCACGGCCCGGCTCTACCGGCAGGCCGGCGCGCTGCACGCCTACCTGCCGGCCGTGCTGGAGGAGGGCACCTTCTACCTGGCCGACGATCCCGAGCAGCTGGCCGATGCGGTGTGCAGCGAGCTGCGGCTGCTGCAGCGCAACTGGCGCAGCCAGCGGTTGCCGCTGCTGCTGGTACCCGTCGCCGCCGGCCCCTTCCATCGCGACCCGGAGGCCTTCCTGCGGCTGGGACGCGCCCTCCAGTCCGGTGAGATCGAGGGGGTTCCGGTGCAGCTGGCTCCCCTGGAGACCGTGCTGGACCAGCTCAACCTGGTGGAGCTCCCCGCCGATCTCCCCGCCCCCCTGGCACCGGCGCCCCCGAGCCAGCTGCCGCTGCGGGCCAGCACCAGCCAGAAGCCGCTCACCGCCCAGCAGGAGCAGGAGCTGGAACTGCAGCAGACGCCGATCTCCAGCCTGGCGGAGCGTCTCTGGGCCAGCACCTCCCTGGAGGAGCAGAGTGAGGTGCTGGAGCAGCTGGTACGGCGGCTCGGCAATCACGCGGTGCTGCAGGGGCCTGGCCGCGGCGCCCCCCTGCGGCTGCCCCTGCTGGTGGATGAGGTGTACCGACGGGCCCTGGCCGAGGGCAACTGGAATGTGGTGCGCCGATGCGCCGGCGTGATGGGGCTGGTGCACCCTCAGCTCGAAGATGCCCTCACCGACCTGCTGGTGCGGCAGAAGCAACTGGTGGTGGGGCGCAACTACACCCACGACTCCCTGATCACCGAACCAGCCAGCAGCCTGGTGATCGGCGAGCGGATCCGCCGCTACAGCGGCGACGACGGCCGCGAATGGATGCTGCAGCAGGAACTGCTGCTCGCCCTCGACGGGCTGGCACGGCTGGAGCCGACCCTGCTGAGCGGCAGCCTCACCCTGCAGCTGGGCCAGCTGCTGCTGCTGCTCACCGGCGAGCTGGCCACGGAACACGAGCTCAGCCAGAGCGATGCCTTCGAGGCGCTCTGCAGCCTGCCGCCCCACGGCCTGCGTCGCCGCCTGCGGGACCTGCTGGCCGATGTGGAGCACGCCCGCGCCTCCCTGCAACGCAAGGAACACCTGCATGTTCGGGGCCGGGTGCGCTGGGAAGTGCCCGATCCGCTCGAGGAGCTGCCCAAGGGCGGAAGCTGGTTGCAGCACCGCCAGCGGATGGGCACCCTGCAGCGGGTGCCGCGCGATTTCTATGCCGGCATCTGGGATCTGCTGCACCACTGCGACGGCCTGGTGATCGGCGACAAGCTGGAGCGCCGCAACCGGCTGGAAAGCGCCCCGCTGCTGAGTGAAAAGACCCCCGGCGAACGCAACTTCGCCACCCTGGTCGAACACCTGCTCAGCAAGATCGAGGCCTCCGAGTACCGGCGCCTCTGCATCGAGACCCTGATCACCCTGATGGCCTTTGTGGGGGCCAACCCCCAGGTTCACTTCGACGACGACCTCGCCCTCGACGTGGTGATCGGCCACGCGGTGCGCGTCGGCTGGCAGCAGAACCATCCCGATGTGCCGGCCACGGACTACGGCCTGCACAAGGCTGATGCCTGGGATCGCTTCTACAACGCCTCGCCGGCCGCCTGCCGGCGCTGGCAACTGCAGGCCCTGCGGGAGCTCACCGAAGCGGAGCAGCCGGCTGAAGCCAGACAGCCGGCCTGAGGATCAGATCGGTGCATCCAGCGCCATGCAGAGGTTGGGCTGCTCAACGCACTGCTCGATCAGGTCGGCGAGCTGCAGGGCACGGGAAGCCTGAAGGCCATCGACTGCTGGGATTTCCACGCCTCGCACGCATTGGAGAAAGTGCTCGAGTTCGGCGTAGAGCGGTTCAATCGAGGTGGTGCTCACCTCCTCGATGAAGCCATCGTTCCGATACACCAGCTCGCCGTGGTCGGCGCTCACCGAGCCGTGGGACCGGCGATAGATGCGCAGGTTGTGGTTGAGGAAGTCGGTCTCCATCAGGCTGCAGCGGCAGTGAGCGCTGAGGCTGCGGATCTTGCGATGGGCCATCTTGCTGGCGGTGAGGCTGGCCACCACGCCATTGGCGAAGCCGAGGGTGGCGTTGACGTAGTCGATCGGGCCATCGGCGCTGCGCCCCCCGGCAGCCGCCAGACGCACCACGGGAGCCCCGGCCAGTTCCAGCACCAGGTCGATGTCGTGGATCATCAGATCCAGCACCACCGACACATCATTGGCCCGATCGGCGTTGGGACTGTGGCGGCGGGCCTCCAGCACCACCACCTCCTCGTCGGCCACCACCTTGAGCAATTCGCGGAAGGCGGGGTTGAAGCGCTCGATGTGCCCCACCTGCAGCAGGCGGGTCGTGGCGGAGGCTGCCTGGATCAGCTCAGCCGCCTCCTCCTGGCTGGCGGCGATCGGCTTCTCGATCAGCACGTGCAGCCCCGCCTCCAGGCAGGTGAGACCGACCCGGTGGTGCAACAGGGTGGGAACGGCGATGCACACCGCCTCCACGTGCTCGATCATGTCGGCGTAATCCGCGAACCAGCGGCAGCCGAACTGCTCCACGGCGAGCTGCCCACGGGCCTCATCGGGATCGGCCACCCCCACCAGCTCGGCGTCGCGCAGCAGGCTGAGCACGCGGGCGTGATGCCAGCCCATGTTGCCGATGCCGATCACACCAACCTTGACGGGCTTCATGTCGGCAGGCCTCACCACAGCGGGATCATCGCAGCGCGACCGGGCCCCCGGGCCCCGGGAGAGCAGACGGTGCGCGATCTGCAGGGATTCACGAGGATCTGACAGGCATCGAGTCCTCAGCCGGGGCGCTGGTTGATCCGCACCCGATCGATGCGCGGGCCATCCATGGTGACCACGGTGAACTGGTAGCCCTTCCAACCCAGACCTTCCCCGGGGGATGGAATGTGCTGGAGCCGCTCCAGCAGGAAGCCCGCCAGGGTGTGATGCCCCTCCGCCTCGGGCAGTCGCAGCCCCAGCTGGCGATTGAGCTCGAAGATCTCCAGGTCTCCCGCCACCGACCAGGAGTCGTCCTGGAGCTGCATCAGGTCGTTGGCATCGGCCTGGGATCCGTCCTCCTCTCCCACGATCTCGCCGGTGAGATCGGCGACGGTGACCAGCCCCTCGGTGCCGCCGTGCTCATCCACCACCACCAGCAGCGGATGGCCGCTGCGGATCAGCGGCAGCAAGTCAGCCAGGGAGGCACTTTCCTGGACCAGCTGCACGGGCACCACGAAGGGATCCAGCCGCGAATCGGGCTGCAGCAGCCCTCGGGCGATCGGTTCAGCGAGGCGCCGCAGATCGAGCATTCCATGGACGTCGTCGAGCGACTGGCCGATCACCGGGAAGCGGGCGTGGTGGGTGGCATGCACCGCGTCCATCATCTCGGCGAAGGTGACGCCCACCGGCAGGGTCTCCATGCCGGAGCGGGGCACCATCACCTCCCGCACCAGCGTGTCCCGCAGGGAGAACACACCCTCGAGGATGTTGCGCTCATCGGGCTGCAGACCGGTGACGCTGCCGCTCTCGATCAGGGTCTCGAGCTCCCCTGCCGACAGCACCGGCACCAGCTCATCCCAGTTGCGGGGCAGGCCGAACAGGCGCAGCAGCAGGCCTCCCAGGCGCTCGATCAGGAGCAGCAGCGGCCCCAGGGTGCGGTTCACCGATTCGAGCAACGGCGCCAGGCGAAGGGCGGAAAGCTCGGGCTGATGCAGCACCCAGGCCTTCGGCACCAGGCCGCCCAGAAGGGTGGCCAGCAGCACCAGCACCAGAAACACCAAGGCCAGAAGCCAGGGCCGCAGCTCCGGCGCGGCGGCGGCGAAGGGCCGCATCCCATCCACGAGATCGCGGCCGGTCCAGCCCAGGGCCACCAGGGCCAGAGCCGTGCCGAGCTGGGTGGCGACCAGCGCCCGGCGCAACCGGTGCTGCAGACGCGCCACGGCAGCGGCGCCCGGTTCACCGGCCTCCACCAGCTGCTGCACCCGGCTGGGCCGCAGACGGATCAGGGCCAGCTCCCCGGCAGCAAAAAAGGCCAGCAATGCCAGGAGGATGGCCAGGGCCAGAAACCGCATGGAAGGGGCGTTTAGGTGGAGGCTAGGTCCGTCGGTGCAACCTGATCCATGGGAGTGGCCCCGGATCTGGGGGCCGTCTGGTTGTCCGCCAGGCGCTTGAGGGCGAGGCGATCGACCTTGCCGGTGGCGTTGAGCGGCAGGTCGTCGAGCACCACGATCTGCTCAGGGGCTTTGTAGCCGATGCGATCTCGGGCAAAGCCGATCAGCTCCCGCTCCAGGGCCTGCCGATCCGCAACGGGGCCGCGCAGGCAGATGTAGGCGCGCACGTCTTCGCCGTGCACCAGATCGTGGATCCCCACCACGCCCGCGCCGGCCACGGCGGGGTGCTCGAGCAGCACGTCCTCCACGTCCTGGGGGCAGATGTTGGAGCTGTCGTGCACGATGATCTGCTTGCGTCGGCCGTCGAACCAGAGGTAGCCGTCGGCGTCGGCCTGCATCACGTCGCCGCTGGCCAGCCAGCCGTCGACCAGCACGGCGGCGGTGGCCTCGGGATTGTTCCAGTAGCCGCTCATGCAGCCGTCGGTGCGGATCCAGAGGTCGCCGGCTTCTCCCGGGGCGCAGGAGCTGCCATCGGGCCGGCGCAGGTCCATCGCCACGCCTGGACCGGGCCTGCCCAGGGAGCCCGGCCGCAGGGCCTGACCGGGTGGATTGAGGATGACCATGCCCACCTCGCTCATGCCGTAGAGCTCGTTCACCGGGAAGCCGGCCACGGCGCGGAACTCCGTCTGCAGCTCCGACGGGATGTGATCCCCGCCGGACACGCACAACCGCAGGCTGGCGAAATCGGCGGGCCGGATCGCCGGATCGCGCACCAGGGCGAACAGGGCCGCCGGCAGCAGCTTCAGCACCGTGGGGTTGGTCTGCTCGAGCAGCCAGCGGATCTCTTCGCTGTCGCTGCTGCGGGCGAGCACCACGGTGCTGCCCGCCAGCAGGGCGGCCAGGGCACTGGTGGAGCCACCGATGTGGGCCATGGAGGTGCCGGCCAGGTAGTTGTCGTCTGGCGTGAAGCCCAGCCCCTGGGCGGTGCTGGAGAGCACGGCGGCGAGGCTGCGGCGGCTGTGGGTGACGCCCTTGGGCCGGGCCGTGCTGCCGGAGGTGAAATAGAGGATGGCCGGGTCGTCGTCGTGGTGCTCCGTGGGATCCGCTAGGCCTGCCCCAGCAACCTCCGGCGGCAGGCCAGCCGGCGAAGGGAGCAGCAGATCCTCGAAGCAACGGGGCGGCCGACTCAGGCCTGCCACCACCAGCGGCTCGCCACCGCAACCTCGACCGCCAACGAGTCCAGCCGACTCGGCGCCATAGATCAGGGTGCCCAGGGGCAGGGCAGCGGCCTGGGCACTGGCGGCCACATCGGCGAGCCGCTCGGCATGGAACAGCAGCAGCCGGGCGCCGCTGAGCTCGAGGGCGTAATCGAGCTCCGCCGGCGTGTAGCGGTAGTTCAGAGGGGTGGCCACCAGGCCGGCCCGCAGACAGGCCAGCAGATGCAGCATCACCGCCAGCCGGTTCGGCAGCAGCGACGCGACCCGGTCGCCGCGCTGCAGGCCGAGGCGGAGGTAGTGGCCGGCCAGGTGGGCGCTGCGGTTGTCGAGCTCCTGCCAGCCGATCACCCCCCGCCGGCTGATCAGGGCCGGCCGCCTGGGATCAGGGTGCTGGAGCCCGCGGTGCAGCAACTGCTCCAGCGGGGTGTGGCAGGCCAGGGGCGGACCCTGCAGAACGGAGGAGGAGGTCACGGCGGCTGGGCACGGCGCTTCAGGGATCCTGGCGCCGCAGGGTCCCCTGACCCTGGAGGTTGAGGTTGTCGATCCGCACGCTGGTGGCACGGCCGCCGGGTCCGGGCGCAAAGACCACGGCGCTGGGCCCGACGGCGTTCTCACCGGTTGGCTGATAACGGAAGGTGTCGCCGCTGACGTGCTCCAGGGCAAAGGGCCGGCGGGCAGGGCCGAGCTCCAGCACCAGGTTGCTGCCTGCGCCAGCAGCACCACCAGGCGCCACACCGCTGCCCGCCAGGCGCACCACCGCGGTACCCACGTAATCGTTGGCGTAGCTGCCGGTGTACGCCGCAGGCGGCCGCGCCGGTTGCGGGCGCTGGGGGATCACCACCGCTGGATAGGGCTGGGCCATCATTGCGGCGAAGGCCTTGCCGAACTCCGGCAGGTAGTCGCGCCGAATCGTGCCCGTCAGCACCAGATCCACGAAGCTGCGCGCCAACGCTTCCACCGCCCCCACCGGCTGGCCGTTGCTGAGCACCACGATGCCGATCTTCTGGGCCGGCAGCAGCACCACCGTGGTGGCGGCCCCAAGGAAGAAGGCACCGGAGTGGCTGAGCTGCACCTGGCCCTGGTCGTCGTAGCCCACACCCCAGCCAAGGCCGTAGAGGCCGGCATGGTCGCGGGCGGGATCGGCCGGCGCCTTGCTCACCATCTGGGGCCGATGGGTTTCAGCCAGCGCCTCGGCCGCCACCACCTGCTGGCCCGCGAAGCGTCCATCGGCCAGCTGCAGCGTCATCCAACGGGCCAGATCCCGCACCGAAGCACTCGCCCCACCGGCCGGCGACTGCACATCCGCATCCCGGTCGAACAGGGCCTGCCACCGCTCCCCCTGCTGCCTATGCAGCACGGCCCGGTTGGCCTGGGCCAGCCAGTCGGCATGGCGGGAGCTGGTGCGGTCCATGCCGAGGGGCCGATAGAGCCGCTCGGCGGAGATCTCCTCCCAGGAGCGGCCGGTGCTGCGGGCCGCGGCCTCCGCCGCTGCGGTGAAGCCGAGGTTGGTGTAGGCGTAGCTGGCGCGGAAGCGGTTGTCCAGGGGCAGGAACCGCAGGCGCTCGATCACGGCGATCCGGCCGAAGCCGATGTCTTCGAGGTCGTCGCCGGCATGGTCGGGCAGGCCGCTGCGATGGCTGAACAGATCCCGCAGGGTCACCGCATCGGCGATGGCCGGCGGGCCGAGCCGCAGCTCCGGCACAGAGCGCCGCACGGGCGTATCCCAGGCGAGCGGCCCGTCTCCCACGAGGGCCGCCACCACGGTGGTGGCCAACGGCTTGGAGAGGGAGGCGAGCTGGAACACGGTGTCGGCATCCACCGGATCGGGCCGGTCCACCTGGCGCCGCCCGAAGCCCTTGGCGACCACCACCTCGCCATCGGCCACCACGGCGACCGCCAGGCCCGGAACGCCGCTGCGCCGCAGGGTGTCGGCCGCGAGGGAATCGAGGCGAGCCAGGGCGGCCACCAGGCGCGCCTGGGCTTGCGCTTGCACCTGGGCTTCCGTTGCGGGCGCTGCGGCTGCGGGAGCTGAGACGGGCAACGCTGAAACCGGCGCCAGTGCAGCTGGAGCCGCTGAAGATTCAGGCGCTGAAGATGCAGGCGCTGAAGCCACAGCAGCACCAGCCAGGGGCCCCAGCAGAACTACCAGCCCCAGCAAACCCCCCAGCCGCCGCACCGGAGCGCCTGAGACCGCAGCAGGCGCAGCGTGGAGCCGGCGAGCCGCAAAGGGGAGCCGGCGAGCCGCAAGGGGGAGTGCTGACATCCGACGCTCCTCAACTCTGGGCCCTGCCCGGCAAGCTAGGCAGGGCAAGACCACGGCGCCCATGGCCTCTGATCCAGCACGACTGATCCGCCAGCTGGAGCTGCAGCCCCATCCGGAGGGGGCTGGTACCGGGAACTGCACCGCTCCAGCGTTGGCGTGGTGCGCCAGGGCGACGGCCAGCCCCGGGCCGGCCTCACCCTGATCACGTTTCTGCTGCAGGCGGGCGAATCGAGCCGTTGGCACCGGGTCCGCCAGGCGGATGAGCTCTGGTATCACGGCGGCGGCGCACCGCTCGACCTGCTGCGCCTGCCGCCCCAGGGCGGCGGCACCGAGCACCTGCGGCTGGGCCGCCTCGATCCAGCCGCCCCCCAGCAGCAGCCGGTGCAGGTGATCCCGGCCGACTGGTGGCAGGCGGCGCGCAGCCTGGGGGACTGGAGCCTCAGCTACTGCAGCGTGGGACCGGGATTCGACTTCGCCGACTTCGACCTGCTGGCCGATCTGCCGCTGGCCGAACGCCCCGATGGCGCCGATCCGGCCCTGATCTGAGTGACTGCAACAACTCCAAGCCGGCCTCGGAAACCCTGCATAGGCTTCTTGCAGGGATCGGATGCAGTCGTTGGGATCAAAGCAGAGATCTGAACCCAAGGAGGACCCAACCGCGTCCCAGCAGCCAGCCGAGCAACCTGATCTGCCTGGCTCGTCGCCAACGCCCGACACTCCGGAGACCGCTGACCCGCCAGAAGCAGCCGGATCCCCAGGCGCCACCGACACCACAGAGCCCCAACCCACGCCCGCCAACGACGAGATTGCCTACGTGGTGGGCCTGGGCGCCTCCGCCGGTGGCCTCGAAGCGCTGCAGGAGCTGGTGAGCTACCTGCTGCCGGGTGGAGGGGTGAGCTACGTGGTGGCCCAGCATCTCGCCCCCGACCACCGCAGCCTGCTGGTGGATCTGGTGTCCCATACCACCAGCCTCAAGGTGGTCGCGGCCGTGAACGGCATGACGCTGCAGGACGGCGTGATTGTCATCTGCCCTCCCAACCACGACGTGGCGGTGGAGAAGAACCGGTTGGTGATCAGCGAGCCCCTGCCGCGCTTCGGACCCAGCCCCAGCGTGGACGTTCTGTTCGAATCCCTGGCTGAGCACTGGGACGAACGGGCGGTGGGGGTGGTGCTCTCCGGCACCGGCTCCGATGGCGCCCGCGGGCTGCGGGCCGTACGGGCCGCCGGCGGGCTCACCCTGGTGCAGTCCCCGGAGAACGCCCGCTTCGACGGCATGCCACGGGCCGCCATCTCCCTCGGTGGCGCCGAGCTGGTGCTCAGCGCCCGTGAGATCGGCCAGCGCCTGGCCGCCCTGGTGAGCAGCGGCGCCGACTGGATCGGCCGCTCCCTGCCGGAGCCGGAGCCGGTGATGCTCTCGACGATCAGCCGGCAGCTGAAACACGCGATCGGCATCGACTTCTCCCGCTACAAGGAAACCACCTTGCGCCGGCAGGTGCGGCGGCGCATGGCGATCCGCCAGGTGAGCTCAATCGAGGACTATCTGCCCCTGCTGGGCGCCGATCCGGTCGAGGCCCATGCCCTGGCGGAAAACCTGCTGGTGACGGTGACGTCATTCTTCCGGAATCCCGACGCCTTCACCGCCCTCGGCCAGCTGCTGCTGCACTACCTCGCCAAGCAGGAGGAGGGCTACTGCCTCCGCGTCTGGGTACCGGGCTGCGCCACCGGAGAGGAGGTGTATTCCCTCGCCATGGTGGTGAGCGAACTGCTCAATCATCCCGCCGATCTCTGCCGACATCTGAAGATCTTCGGCACAGACCTCGATGAGGCGAGCCTCTCGATCGCCCGCCGAGCCATCTATCCGATCTCGGCCGCCAAGGCGATCCCGGAGGCCCTGCGCGCAAAGTTCGTCACCCTCACCAACGGCGAGATGACACTGAGCGAAACGCTGCGCGAATGCGCCGTGTTTGCCCGTCACAACGTCGGGGAAGATCCTCCCTTCCCGCGGCTGGACCTGATCAGCTGCCGCAACACGCTGATCTATTTCACCGCTCCCCTGCGGGATCGGGTGCTGAGCCTGTTTCGCTACGGCCTCCTGCCCGGCGGCCTGCTGTTTCTGGGGAGCTCCGAATCCCTCAACAGCCGCACCGCGGGGTTTGAGGCGGCCTGCGCCGAACAGCATCTGTATAGGCGGACGCAGGAAGCAGAAAGCCCGACGCGGCTGCTGCCGCCCCTGACCAGCAGCTCCCAGCTCCGGGTGCTGACGGCGTTCAGCGGCGCGGCGGGTAACCGGGTCGCGATCATGCGCGAGAAGGTGCCGGAACAGCACATCACCCTGCTGGAGGCGATGATCCGCCAGCTGTGCCATCCCTGCCTCATCCTCGACGAACACCACGACCTGGTGGAGGTGCATGGGAACGTGACCCCCTACTGCCGCCTGCCGGAGGGCCAGGTCACCACCGCCGCCAGCTCCTACCTGAGGCCGGAGCTGCAGGCCGAAGCGCGAGCTCTGTTCCTGATTGTCCGCGCCGACGGCGTGCCGGTGGTGGGCCAGCCGCTGCAGCTGGAGGGCCTGGAGGACAAGGTGCGCCTTGAGGCCCGGCCCCTGAGGGCGGGTGAACGGAGCCTCACGATTCTGAGCTTCATCGCGGAGAACCCCACCGAGACCAGAACGGGTCCCGTGCGGAGTCGCCTGGTCGAACGGGACACCAGCTTCGATCAGGAGGTGAAGCGGCTGGAGGAGGAGCTGCTCAGCAGCCAGGACTCGCTGCACCGCTCCCTTGCCGAACTGGAAAGCGCCAATGAGGAGCTGGAGGCCTCCTCCGAGGAACTGCAGGCGTCGTCGGAGGAGCTGCAATCCTCCAATGAGGAGCTGGAGGCCTCCAACGAGGAACTGCAGGCCACCAATGAGGCCCTGGGGACCCTCAACCAGCAGCTGCGATCCCGCACCGACGAACTGCAGGCGCTGAACGGCGACATGGAGAACATCCAGTCGTCGGTGAGCCAGGGGATGGTGATCGTGGATCAGAATCTGCGGGTCACCCGCTTCACGCCGCTGGCGGTGCGGGTGTTCGCCCTGGTGGACAACGATATCGGCCAGATGCTGCCCGGTGTGCCCACCACGGTGCCCCTGCCGAACCTGCGTCAGGCGCTGGAGCGGGTGATCCGGGCCGGCGTCAGGGAGGCGATTGAGGCGCGAGGCCCCAACATCGCCTACCTGGCCCAGATCCTCCCGTATCGGGATCACCGCGGCGGCCGCCATGGCGCCATCGTGACGCTCACCGATGTGACGGAGCTGGTTTCTCTGCGCGAGCGCGCGGAATCATCGCTGCAGCAATTCACCCAGCTCACCGATGCCCTGCAGGAGGCCGTGTGGAAACGGGACCGAACGATGACGGTGATTGATTATGTGAGCCAGCGCATGCAGAGCCTCACCGGCTGGAGCATGGCCGAGCTCCTCGAACACCCTGAACAGCTGGATGAGGCGATCGATCCAGCCGACCGCGACCGCGTCAATCTGGCCAGGCAAGCGCCCGATGGGTGGGCCGTGCGCTATCAGCTGCTCCGTCGCGATGGCCAGCGCATCTGGGTGCTCGAAACAGCCAAGGTGATCAGCGACACCTTCGTGGTGGGCACCCTGGCCGACATCAACGAACAGCACGCCACAGAGGAACGGGCCCATGACATGTCCGCAATCTTCGAAGCGGTGTTCCAGACCCAGGTCTTCGGTGTGGCCATCCTCGATGACCAGCATCGGGTGGTGATGGGCAACGAAGCGCTCTGCAAGTTGGTGAACCTGGATGCCACGTTGATCCAAGGCATTCCGATCAGCCTGATCGCCTCGCCGGGGTTCGAGCAGGAGATTGTCTCCGCCGCCACAGACGTGCTCAGCGGCAATGCGCTCACCGCCACCCGGACCCTGCAGCTCAAGGGCAAGGATGGCCAAGCCCCCTGGGTGACGGCCGAGGTGCGGCGCCTACCGCGACCGATCACCAACGCCGTGGTTCTGGTGATCGTGCAAGACGTGACCAGCCTGCGGGAATCGACCCTGCAGCTGGAGCGAATGGCCCGCTTTGATAGCGCGACCGGGCTGCTCAATCGACTCAGCTTCTCGGAGGCCCTCAATCGCGAGATCGCCAGATCCTCCAGGGAAATGCTGCCCCTGGCCCTGGCCTGGGTGGATCTGGATCACTTCAAAGAGATCAACGACCAATACGGCCACGCCGCTGGCGATGAGGTGCTGTGCGCGATTGGCAACCGCCTGCAGAAAGAAATCCGCAGCGGCAAGGATTACGTGGGCCGGCTGGGCGGTGATGAATTCGGCGTGATCATCGCCGGCTACGCCGACCAACACGAACTCGACGCCATCCTCGAACGCCTGATGCTGGGACTGAGCCAGCCAATTCTTGCGGCGGATGTGGAACTCAAGGTGGGCACCAGTGTGGGGGTGGCGATCTACGGAAAAGACGCCACCACGGTGGACGACTTTCTGCGCGCCGCCGATGCGGCGATGTATGGCATCAAGAAGCAGGGCGGCAACACCTTTCAATACTTCACTGAGGCGATGAATGCTGCCGCCGAGCAGCGCCGCCTGCTGCGCCGCGCGCTGGCGGAGGCGATCGCCTCAGAGTCGTTTGAGCTGTATTACCAGCCGATCGTGGCGGCCACGCAAGGAACGCTCTGGGGGGTGGAAGCGCTGATTCGCTGGCACCGCGACGGGCAGGTGGTGAGCGCCGGTGATTTCATCGAGTTCGCTGAGCAGAGCGGCCTGATCCGCGAGCTCGGCCCCCTCACCCTGCGCCTGCTGCGGGCCGATCTGGAGCGCCTCAGCGCCAGGGGCCGCAGCGATCTGTCGGTGAGCCTGAACATGTCGGTGAAGCAGCTGGAAGATCCCCAGCTCTCCTCCCTGCTGCAGAGCTGGCCCGCGGCCCACGGCCTCAAGGGTCTTGTGGTGGAAGTGGTGGAATCGATCCTGCTGCCGGACAACAGCGCGGCCCTCCAAGTGGTGCATGGCCTGATCGATCACGGCGCCGCCATTTCGATCGACGACTACGGCACCGGCTATTCCAACCTCAGGCTGCTCAAGATGCTGGAGCCCGCCTTCATCAAGCTGGACCGCTCCCTGCTGCTGCTCAGCCTTGAGGATGATCGCGGCAAGCAGTTGATGCGATCCGCCATCGAGCTGGCCCATGGACTCGGGGCCGTCGTGGTGGTGGAAGGCATCAGTGACCCGGGCATGGCCACCTTCTGCCAGGAGCTGGGGGCGGATTACCTGCAGGGCTTCGCCATCGCCAGGCCGATGCCCCTGCCGGATCTGCTGGGCTGGCTGGAGTCAGCCCATGGGCTGCCGGCCTAGGCCCAGCCGGCTCAGCCGCGCCGGGCGGCGCAGGCATCCTTGACCAGCTGGTTTTCGAAATCAACCTGGGGTGCCTGCCAGCCCCGCCAGACGCCGTTGGCGCCGGCCACGTTGATCTTGCCCACCTGGCAGTTCACCGACAGATGGATGGTCTGCCCCTTGGGATTGATGGTGGGAGCCACCACACTGCCCCCCATCGATGTCCAGCTCGACCAGTCGACCCGCAGGGGGCCGTAAAGGCGCCACTCCGGTTTGCGGGCACCCAGACCCGGCAGCGCCGCCCTGGAGGCGGTGGGCTGCGTCTTGACCCGGGAGCCGGCCGGTTGCACCACCAGCGGCACCGGCACCGGGCCGGCCTTGGCTGCGGAGACAGCCTCGCCTGGGGACACAGCCTCGCCTGCAGAGATGGCCGCCAGGGCCAGGCTGAACGCCGAGACCCTGATCCCGCACCTGATCCCGTCCCTGAAGCAGGGCCGGAGGGTTGAAAGCAACGGCGGCATCACGGCAACACGGCAGGCGGCGGCATCGACGCCAGGGTGAGCCCCGCAGGCCGCCGCGTCAATCGGGGCGGGGCGGCCGCAGCGATTGAGGTCCAATCCAGAGGGGCGACCCCCCTCAGCGGGAGCCTTCGTCGAGCAGGCGTTCGATCTGATCGAGGGCCGCATCGAGGGGATTCAGGGCCTCGGCCATCGCCGCATCGGTGGCCTGGCTGGAGGGCCATTGGCGATCCACCTGGCGGCGCAGATGGCGCAGGCCGCCATCGATCTGCTCCAGCCGGGTGGAGAGGGCGACCAGGCGGGCTTCGCGCTCGTCCATGCCCTGTTCGGCCGCCTCCAGATTGCGGCGCAGCTGCTCCACCAGCCGTTGGCGCTCCAGCCGCAGGGGGCCGGCCTGCTCGCGGCGCAGGGCTGTCTCCTCCTGCTTGAGGCGCCGCTGCAGGTCTTCGGCGCTGAGCAGCACACCGCCACCGGATTCGAGCAGGGAGCGGCGCTGCTCGATCCGCTCCGGCAGGCTCTGCAGCCGCTCGCAGCAGAGCTGAACCAGGCCCAGGGCCTCCAGGTGGGCCGCATCCTGAAAGCGCGCCATCGCCTCGCCACCCACCAGCGCCGCCTGCCCCGCCAGCCGCGGGAGGAGGTGGAGATGCAGAGCTGCCGCCTATACA